>JBDHCH010000039.1:0-22216 GCA_039592115.1 Gemmatimonadota bacterium
TCCGGCCGCTGAAACATACCTGACCCCGAAGCGGCAGATGCCGCTCCGGGGTCCCCAATCGGGGCGGCCGGATTTGCCTGCGGGCGCAGGTTAACCGACCCTCAAAATGGCTTGCCACTGCCAGCCACGCCGACCTGGGGAGCTGCCGACGGCGTCCTCAGCGATCCGGCCGCTGAAACATACCTGACCCCGAAGCGGCAGATGCCGCTCCGGGGTCCCCAATCGGGGCGGCCGGATTCGAACCGGCGACCCCCTGCTCCCAAAGCAGGTGCGCTACCGGACTGCGCCACGCCCCGAATTATTTGCGTTACAATGATTTAGACTGCCTATCGTCCTCTTTCTATTTCGGCTCAATACACGAGCTGGGCACGTATTGGGCACAGAGCCGAAGAAGGCTCCCCAGGGGAGCCCGAACAAGTATCGCCAGCGCCGCTAATAGTGTCCACCCCGGAGAATGCGCGGGGCTCCAGAACGGTCACCCCGCCAACAACAGCCAGAAACGGGGGGGTCATGACTTGCAGGTTTCCTGTATCCAGCGGACTGCTGTCCCCTCGAACCTTGGACGCGAAAGTGGAATGTCGGCCCGGTTCCGCACGAACGGCAGCCTCCGTTTGAAATCTCGGACAATCACAGCATCCGCCCCCATTCTCGCGCCCTGAATTCCCAATGCCTCCTCCATCGCTCTCCGGTACTCCAGATCCGATCTCCCGGTGTTCTCTGCATCAGCTTCTGCCCGTCCGACTGCCTCGTATTCGCACGGAGTCTCGTCCACGGTCCGATACACAGGGACCCGAGGTAGATTCTCGCTGGCCGGAGCCTTCGACACGCACCCGTTCAGAATCAGGAGAAGCACAAGCCCACAACCGCTGCCATTCATCGACGCCTCCGGCGAACCTACAGGCCGACCTTGGGTTCCCAGCCCGGTCAGCCACCAAGGGCAACAATGGGATGCGGTCAAGGAGGGGGCAAGGAGAACCAGCAAGGCTCCCGGGAATAAGAGACGTGACCTGGGAAAAGAAAGAGAGCGATACGGAGTGGAAACGAAGGGCCGCGAGAGCCCTTTCAGCAATCACCAGGACCTGGGCGGTGAGATGATCCAATCCGACGTTTTCCGCTGAAACGCCGGGTCATCAAAGATGAAAACGGAGGGGGTAGGACTCGAACCCACATACGCTTGCGCCCGCCGGTTTTCAAATTTAATCCTGGGGGTTTCCGACCTTTTCCGGCTTTCTTCCGTCCCTTTCCCAAGTGCTATCCCAGTAAAGACTTAGGCCAAGTATCTCGCGCCCCCCCTCCCCCGGTTTCTCGGCCTTGTCCGAAGTACTGGTCCAATTTGTGTCCAGGTAGGTCCTCAGACTGTGCGGAGGTTGGATCGTCGTGTGCAGGTCTCACATTTCAAGCGGCAATACCGTTCCAGCCTGGTCTGCTGGTAATGCTTAATCTCTCCGAGGATGAATAGGATCGCGCCCAGGATCGCGAATACCATGAAGGTCCCCGCGGGCCAGGAAGTGATCTCTACCTCACCGAGGTGGATACTGGGCTGAGTGAGCCGAATCATCACTGCGGATGCGATCAGGTTTGCCCCGACCACACCGAACAGGTGGCGGAGGTCGCTGATCCGCGCGATCCGGCCCTTGACTTCTGGGTGATGGGAGTCGACACAAGTATGGATCGCTTCGGTCGTCCAAGTGTTTTTGTCCGCCCAGAGGGAGTAGGCCTTTCCCGCCGTCAAGGATATCCAGTACCACACCCATCCGAGCAACAGAGGACGGCGGGGTCCGGTCCCCATGAGTCTGATGGCCCGAAAGACCTCGGGCGCTATGTAGCCGACCGCATACGCTCCCAATGCTGCGAACAGCTGGACTGAGATCGGGGGCAGGTTCCCAGGGTCAGGAAACCACCCAAGAACGGCCAGAACCACAGCCAGCACCACCGATCCGCCCAGGAAACAGGTCAGATCACGGTAGAGAATCCGATCTAGGATCTTCCCGATTGTGTCTGCCATCGTCCTCTGATCCGTAAAGTATGAATGTGAGGTGGGGGAGGCACCGCCCAGGTTGCCACGTAGCCCCATCCAGCCATGTACTTCCCTGCCCTGCTGCACCATCGCACGGCCAGCCCGACCGGCGCGCGTCCGGGATTCTTGGCGGGGCTACGAATCAGGCTTGTCGCCCCCGAAGAACAGAGCCAAAGCCACCACGATCAGGCACCCGAACAGAAGGGCCTTAAATGCTGCCCCGGTCCCCCAGACGAGAGCGATGAGGACCAAGCACACGGCAACCACCAGGACCGTCGCGAATGCGTTCTCCATCGGTTGCTCCTTCGCTTCGATGATGCTGGGGGACTAGTTCAAATCTACGCTACGCAGTCCCACGGAACTATGTTCTTGCCCACTCCGCCGTGCCCTCCTACAGGCGAACCCGAACGCGGAGGCACCGATGCCGACCCGCCCCGGAGACGGGCTGCTCGATTTCCAGATCGAAACCACCCCACTGGTCTACCTGGCCAACCTGCTCTACGACGACACTGAGATTCCCGACATGGCCCGTGTTCGGTGTGCCGCCGTCTTCCAGGTCCAAGAGAAGGCCGAGCGGGCGCTAGAAGAGGCGGAAGAGGATTGGCAATTCATCGAGGAAACCTGGCCTGCGCCCCGAGCGGTGGTGTCTTGGAAGCCTACCGCTGGCACCTGACGACCGACCCGGAGTGGCCTCGAGCTTGGGGCCGAGTCATGGTCTCTTTCGACGCTACCCGTCAGGCAACTAACATCCGGTGCTCGCCGATTGGATCCGACTCGATCCTTTTTCAGAACCTCTCGACCGGAGAGCAGTTGGCAGCATCGGTCAGGCCCGGAGAGAATGGGTGTTTCTATCTGAGAAAGCGGCTGCCAAGCCGAGAATCGCTGAGGGCGGGAGTCGTGAGGAGTTATCGTGGAATCTCGGAGGACGTCGTCTTCCAGACAGCTGACAGAAACGGTACTCAGTAGTATGAGAACTGACGGCGGCCACACCCGTGAGGTTACGACCCCGACTCTGTGGCCTTCACATGACTGACCTGGCAAGACCCTGAGACGGGCATGCGATCCAGCGCCCGGGTCGGACGAGGCCGCCTCCGTCCCGCCGAGAGAGACCTCAGCCGTCCACCAGGGAAGAGGGCTCCCGATGCCCCGAAAGAGAGGGTGTCCGAGGAGAGGGATCCCTGGATCTTGCCGCGCCCATTTCAGGAGGGAGGGGCGATCGCTTCCGAACGATCAGACGGGTGGTCTTCCTGGCCTCACTGGGATAGATCTCGGAGGAATACACCAGACACACTCGCTGATTGTCCACGGTCCCCCATTCCCGGCATTCCCCCTGTCGCTGGACGGCCTCGATGACCGTCACATGGATGGTCCCCCGGACCGTCTCCGCCATGGGTTTGATCACGTAGACCGCGTCGTTGCACAGGAACGTCCTCTGCCCTCTCGTCTGATCCCGTAACTGCAGGTCAGGAGTTGGGTCCTGGCAGATTCCGGAAGAACTCTGAAGGTGAAGGTAGCCTTCGGCTCCGATCTCCAGCTCGGCGTGATACTCGGCGGTGGTGACTGTCCCTCCCGTAACTGGCCGATACTGGACGGTTGCGTTCAGCTCGTAGCGACCCTGGGGCCAGGAGAGCGGCCCCGGCGGCGGTCTGGATCCCGAGGTCGAGCAACCCCAGACCGAAAGCAGAATCATGAGAAAGCGGATTGGAGTATTCATCGGATACGGGCCAACAGAGAGAACCGGCCGAGAGGGAGGAGGCTCGTGCCAGAGACGGGTCCCCTGTTGCGTGGAGTGCCCGCCTCTCTCCGCTACTACCCCCTTCTCGTAAACACCTCGATGATTCCGCCAGGATAGCCCGTACCGTACCGGGTCGTCGCGTCCGAAGCCGAGATAAACCGGATTTCTTCGATCTCGCGAATCTCCATCCCGTCGAGAGCGCTGAGCCCCCCCCTCGCCATTCCGTCCAGGAATACGGTCGCCGTGTACCGGGTCCCGGATCCCCCCCGGATGGTGCTCGTCCGGGGACGAAGCCAACTCGGCCTCAACTTTTGGATGGCCTGCCGGGCAGTGAATGTGGGGAGCTCTTCCAACTCGGCCCTGGTGATGCGGTCGGACCGGGGGCGACTCCCCCCTCCCCCCTCCGGCAATGACTGGCAGGCTACCACCATCGCCACCAAGAGGAGTCCAGCGAGCGGTGTGCGCATTCTCTCCACCTCCGCATGGGAAGCGTCGTTTCTTCATGCGCGAACCCGAAGATCCCGTCCAAAGAAGCCCACAAGGAAGCCCACAAGGATCGACCGAGCCGCCCATTGAAGGAAACAATGTGACATGGTTGAAGAGAGTGCAAGGAAACCGCTCGGCACCACTTCCGCTCGCTGCCCTGGCGCGTCCGACCACATCCCCTTCAGTCCGTGGCACCACCAGGTTCAGCCCTCTTCTCCTCGCCCCCGCACTCCCCACACTGGCATAGCTTCCGCAGGGTTTCAAACGAGTAGAATCCCGTATCGTGCCCGTCGCTCCAGACGAACTGAAGGGCATAGCGGCCAACGTATTGAATCGCCGTGGGGTAGATTCCCTCGGGGACCACGGTCGGATCGAGGGTACGCATCCCGGTCATCTCGTCCACACAGCCGGCGCAGGGGCAGTTCAGACGGAGATATCGCGACTCGAACACTGATGTGTGCCCGTCCTGCCAGCGGATCTCCAGGGCATCTCCGGAAGCGGTGGGCCCGATGTCGACGGGCGTAGTCCGATCCTTGTTCATTTGGTTCCCTTCAGGAAGAGGCCGAGGCCCCGGAACGCCCTTCCCCGGTGACTCCTCTCGTTCTTCTCTTCTGGAGTGAGTTCGGCGAAACTCCGCCCAGAGCGTTCGTCCAGGATGATGGGGTCGTAGCCGAACCCGCCACCGCCTCGCCCCTCGGTCAGGACCCGTCCAGGCGCCTCGCCCCGGAACGTCCTAGTCTTCTCATCCTCCGTGGCGAATGCGGCCACACAGACGTAACGGGCGCCTCTCTGCTCGAGAGGGAGGCCTTCGAGGAGGCGGAGGAGGTGGGCATTGTTGGCCCGGTCCCGGGCTTCTCCCTCCAACCCAGCGTCGGGTGCGAACCGCTTCGTACGGACCCCTGGCCGGCCATCCAGCGCGTCGACTTCCAGCCCTGAATCGTCGGCAACTGTCGGGAGGCCGGTCCGCTGGAAGAAGTATTCAGCTTTCGATGCCGCGTTCTCTTCAAACGTTTCGAACGGTTCCAGACTCTCTTCCTCCGGCTCGTATCCAACGCCCGCCTCGTCCAGATCCAGGAGCTCCAGGTCCGGGACATCGGACAGGATCCGCCTGATTTCTGCCATCTTGTGTTTGCTTCTCGTGGCGACCACCAGCCGCATGCCTACGCCTCCAAAGCTGTTTTTTGGACCCTTATCAGGGTGCGAATCCCTTCCATGCCGAGCTCGAGTATCTCCTGAAACTCATCTGTGGAGAACGGATCACCCTCAGCCGTACCCTGGACTTCCACCAGCTTTCCTCCCTCCGTGGCTACCAGGTTCATGTCGACTTGAGCTCGGGAGTCCTCGACGTAGTCCAGATCCAGGAGTGGAGTCCCCTGGTAGATTCCGGCGCTGACCGCGGCCACCATTTCTCTCATTGGGTCCCTGGACAGGAAGCCCTCCCCTACCAGGTGTTTACAGGCCAGGGCCAACGCAACGGAGGCGCCGGTGATGGAGGCGGTCCGGGTCCCGCCGTCGGCTTGCAGAACATCACAGTCAAGGACAATGGTCCTGGGACCAAGGGCATCCATGTCCGTAACAGACCGAAGAGAGCGGCCGATGAGCCGTTGAATTTCTTGGGTGCGGCCCTTCACCCCTGTTCTCTCCCGCCCGGTTCGTGTGTGCGTCGATCGGGGGAGCATGCCGTACTCGGCCGTAACCCAGCCTTTCCCGGATGTTGCCCTCCAATCCGGAACGGACTCTTGCACGGATGCCGCGCACAACACACGAGTGTTTCCCGCCGATATCAGGCAGGAGCCCTCTGCATATGGCACAGGGTGCAACTCGATCTGAGTGGGTCGGAGGGTGCCCGCTTCCCGTCCATCGTGCCGTTTGGTCATGGGTGTTCCTGGATCCGCTGGATGAGGTCCGTGGTAGAGCGGCCCTGAATAAAGGGAATGACCCGAACCTGTCCACCTGCAGCCTCCACTTCGCTCCTTCCGACGATCTGGTGAGGGAGATAATCCCCTCCTTTCACCAGAACATCGGGCAGGAGATCTGCGAGTAGGTCGCGGGGAGTGTCTTCATGGAAGAGGGTCACGGCGTCCACCGATTCCAGAGCCGCAAGGACGAGGGCCCGATCTCCCTGAGGGACAACAGGCCGGCCAGGGCCCTTCAGTCGCTCCACGGAAGAGTCGGTGTTTACGGCCACGACCAAGGCATCCCCCATCGTCCGGGCCAGATGGAGGTACTCCACGTGACCCCGGTGGAGGATGTCGAAACAACCGTTGGTGAACACCAGCCGGTACTCCCGGGGTCGGCGGAAGCGATGAAGAAATGCTTTCCTGGAAAGGACTTTCTCCGATGGAGATTGGAGTTCGCTCATCATGACGGCCTCGTCGCATGTCCTCTGGGCCAACCCCTCCGCCTCCTCCCCTGGGGCCGGTGTGCCCTAGAGGAAGTAGAAGAGGAGGTATGCGCCCAGGAGGATGGACACCCAAAGAACCATGTAACCGGTTGGATAGTGTTTGGAGAACCCTTCGTTGGGTCCGAGGATTCTCGCGACCGCTCTGAGCGACGCCCCGACAGCCCTGAGGGCGACGCGGCGGAAGGCTTGATCCAATGACGAAGCGGCCGCGCCCATCGCTCCGACCACTCTAGGCGCCAACCACCTGTATGCCCAGTCGGAATCGAGGTTCACCGACCGTTTCTCCGGTGGATACCATCCCGTGCGCATCATCCAGAAAACGCCGAGAGAGGAAAAGAAGAGGAGCTGGAGCTGAGTGATTACATGTGTGGCGTCGTAGGGAACATACTCCACGGCGTATGGAAGAAGGGGATACACGGTCCACTGCGGGAACGTCCCGATGGCGATGCAGAGAACCGATGCCGTCCCCATGGCCAGAAGCATGTTCCAGGGCGCCTCCTTGGTCCGGATCCCCGAGTCGTGGGCAAAGAAGGAGAAGAACGGGATTTTGATCCCAGCGTGCTCCACCACGCCCGCCGACGCGAAGAGCAGAAGGACCCACAACCATCCATGTCCCCCCTCCAGGGCAGCGGCCATGACCATGGACTTGCTCACGAAACCGCTGAACAGGGGCAGGGCGGAGATCGAGGCAGCCCCAACCATCGAAAACGATGCGGTGAGGGGCATGGACTTGTAGAGTCCGCCCAGATCGGTGCCGTTGATCTTACCGGTTCGGTAAAGAACGGCACCCATGGACATCATGAGAAGGCCTTTGAAGATCACGTCGTTGAAGGCGTGGGCCACCGCGCCATTGACGGACAACGAAGTGCCCAGACCGATTCCAACGACCATGAAGCCGATCTGGTTGATCATCGAGTATGAGAGGACCCTCCTCAGATCGTTCTCGATGACGGCGTAGAAGATCGGGAAGGCCGTCATCGTCACTCCGACCCAGATCAGCAGGTCCGTCCCGGGGAAGGCTCGGGCCAGGGCGTATACCGCCACCTTCGTTGTGAACGCCGACAGGAAGACCGTCCCGGTGGGCGTCGCCTCGGGGTAGGCGTCGACGAGCCAGTTGTGGAGGAGCGGAAAGCCCGCCTTGATCCCGAAAGCCAGGAGAATCAGCCAGGAGGCGAGACCGTCCAAGCCCAGATAGGTGAACGCGATACTCCCTGTCTCGTGGGCGTGGATAAGCGCACCGGCCAGCAGAAGCACCCCACTCACCACGTTGACGATGAGGTATCGCAGACCGCTCGCCAGAGACCGGTTGCTTCCCCGGGCCCAGACCAGGAATACCGAGGTGAGAGCCAGGATCTCCCAGAACACGAAGAGCGTAATGAAGTCCCCGGCGAAGACGGCGCCTAGAGCAGCTCCCGCGTACAAGAGACCCGTGGTGTGTTGCAGGGTTGCCCCCTCCTCCTTCTTCAGGTGAAGCGCAAAGAGGAAGGCCAGGAACGCGGCGATGTGGAACAGATACCCGAAGAGGAGGCTCAGCTTGTCCACCCTCATCAGCGTGAGAGTGTAGTCCAACACGGTGATCTGGCTGTAGGTCCCTGGCTCGAGCCCGAGAAGGCTGAGTCCGCCCACCACAGGGACCAGGAGAACCACCGCCTTCCGTCCCCACCCACGGAGGACGGGGACCAGCAGGCCGGCAGCAAAGAAGAGAGTGAAAGGAGGCAGGTCAGTCGGACTCATAATAGTCCTCGTCCCGCATGACCAACCGCCTCAAGCCCTTCGCCATCTGAACCAGAACCACGATGGCGAGAGCCCCGAATATGCCGTAGAACCCCCAGAGGCGTTCCCAGGAGTGATAGACGTGCCGATGGAAGAGGAAGTCCACAAGGAGGAGAACTACTCCGACCACCGTCACTCCCCAAAGGAGGCGGTCGACGTTTCCCTGCCGATCCAGGAATCGCTCTTTCTCGCCCTCGGGCCTCATAAGCTCTCGCTCCTCACCCCGTTACCCGCCCACGACCATGGTCATGAGGCGATAGAAGGGTTCCGGGAAAACGAACAGGCCGATGGTCCCCAGGGAGGTGATGCCCATCGCGATCAGGCTCGGAAGCGGGGCCTCCCGGATCCCCTCCTGCTCTGGTGGTCTGTCCGGCTTGGAAAAGAACGCCTTCAAGGGGATTTCGAGTAGGTAGGCCAGGCTAAGGAGAGAGCTGACCATCAGAACAGCCAACAGGCCGAGCTCGCCGGCCTCCAATGTCCCCAGCCCGAGAAACCACTTGCTCCAGGCCCCTCCTGCCGGCGGGAGCCCGATGATGCTCAGCGCTCCTACGAAAAAGGCGCCGAAGGTGAAGGGCATGGATCGTCCCAATCCCTTCATCTGGCTGATCTCCGTCTTGTGGGCAGCCACCATGATCGCCCCGGCCCCAAAAAAGAGGGTGATCTTCCCGAAAGCGTGCATGACGATGTGCATCCCGCCCCCGATGATCCCCCACTGGTTGGCCAACAGTGCTCCCAGGACGATGTAGGAGAGCTGGCTGATGGTTGAGTACGCCAGGCGTGCTTTGAGGTTGTCTTTGGTGAACGCCACCAGCGAGCCGAGGATGATCGTGGCGGCCGCGATCCAGATCAGGAAGTCCGCGGCTCCAGTCCCGGAAATGAGCTCGGGCCCGAAAATGAAGACGGAGACTTTCAGGATCGTGAACACCCCTGCCTTCACGACCGCGACGGCATGGAGGAGAGCGGAAACGGGTGTGGGCGCAACCATGGCGGCCGGAAGCCAGCGGTGGAACGGCATGACCGCGGCCTTCCCGACTCCGAACACGAACAACGCCAGAAGCACCGGCACCATTCTGGCAGAGATGTGCCCGTCCAGGATCCCGCCGACCTGGAAATCCAGGGTGCCGGCGAGTGAATACGTCCAGATGATCCCCAACAGCTGCAATCCAACGGATGTGCTGAGTAGGATCCCCAGGTACACCCTTCCGGCTCTCCTGGCCTTCTCCGTCTGATGGTGGGTGACCAGCGGGAAAGTGCAGAGAGTCAAAACCTCGTAGAAGAGGAAGAGCGTGAACAGGTTCCCCGAGTAGGCCACTCCCATCGCAGCGGATATGGCAATCGCGAAAAAGAGGTAGAAGCGAGTCTGGTTCTTCTCGTGGTGGCCCCGCATGTACCCGATGGAGTAAAGAGACGTCACGATCCACAGGAATGAGGCGACCAGCGAGAAGAGGTACCCGAGTGGCTCTACCTCCAGAACCAGCGGGATGCCCGGAATGGGCGTGCTCAGGACGAATCGAGGGTTCTCCCCCGCCATGATCTGGGGCCAGAGCGACAGAACCAGCCCGAAGAGGAGGAGACCGGTAACGATCGTCGCCGCTTCCCTCAGGTTGGGCCGAGCCCGGAAAAGGCCGATGAACGCGGTTCCGAACAGGGGAAGGAGGACGGCCAGGGTCACCGTCGTGCCGCCGGAGAGGCTGCCAAACAGGGTTTGGACGGGGCTCACGGACCCACCCCGAGGAGGACTTCGGCAGCCCGAGTGGCTACGCCTGACGTCAGGGTGGCGTTCACCCCGAAGTAGAGATTCGCCGCCACCAGGACCCAGGTGGGCGCCAGGAGGGAGATGGGAGCCTGCCTGACCTCGAATTCCCCCTTGTATTCCTGGAAGTAGGCGGCCTCCACGACCTTCCATACGTAGGCCACAGCCATGAGAGAACCGACCAGGACCAGGGCGGCAACCACCCACATCCCGGCTTCCACCGCGGCCAGTACCAGATACCATTTGCTGATGAAGCCCACGGTGCCGGGAACCCCGATGAGGGAGAGGCCGCCGAGTACGAAGGCTGCCATGGTCCAGGGCATCTTCTTCCCCAACCCCCGCATGGCCTCCATGCGGACCGAGCCCACCTGGTACATGACGCACCCCATGGCCATAAAGAGGGCGCCCTTGATCAGAGCGTGGTTGAACAGATGGAGGAGCCCGGCGGTGAGGCCCGTCACCGATGCCAGGCTGACGCCCAGGATCATGTATCCGATCTGGGCTACCGAAGAATAGGCCAGAAGGCGCTTGACGTTCAGCTGGTAGATGGCCGTCAACGAGGCCGAGATCACGGCGATCAGGGCCAGAGGCAGAAGGACCCAGTGGAAGGCCATCACTTCCAGGGAGAATCCCGGCCCGAAGATGGAGAAGAAGAACCGGACCAGCATATACACCGCGACTTTGGTGGCGGTGGACGCCAGGAAGACTGTCACGGCCGACGGCGCGAACGTGTAGGCGTCCAGAAGCCAGAGATGCAGCGGGAAGAGAGCCAGCTTCAGGCTGATCCCTACCGTGAGGAAGGCAAACGCCACCGAGACCGTTCTGCTGCTCACCTCGGGAAGGCGCTGGGCCAGATCCGCCATGTTCAGGGTCCCGGTCATCGCATACATCATCCCGATCCCGATGACGATGAACGTGGCCCCGATACTCCCCATGATCAGGTACTTGTAGGCGGCGTGGAGCGCCCTTCGATCCGGACCGGCCGCGATGAGGGCATAGGCCGAGATGGAGGAGATCTCCAGGAAAACGAAGAGATTGAACACGTCCCCGGTCGCTGCGATCCCCAAAAGGCCGGTGAGGCAGAGCAGGAGGCCGGCGTAAAGAAGGGGGATCTTCGAGGGCTGGATCTCGCGCTCGAAGCTGGCCCGAGCATACGGCATCACCAGCGCCCCGATCGCCGCCACGATCATGAGCACCCACGCGTTGACCGTGTCGATCCGGTACTCGATCCCGATGGGCGCCGCCCAACCTCCGAGGAAGTAGCTGATCACTCCCTCATCCTGCACCCGGCGGAGGATAAGGAGCGCCATGGCCAGGACGACCCAGCTCGTGCCCGTGGCCAGGCCCCACGCCGCTCTGCCCCAACGAAGGAGTGCCGCGGTGGGGGCCGCCATGAGGGGGATCACCACCAAGAGGACGGGCAGATGCTCGCTCATGGAGGGGGCATCCTGTTGTCCATGGCGTTGATCTCGGCGCCCTCGATGGTTCCGTAGGCTTCCTTGATCCGCACCACCAGGGAGAGCGCAACCGCAGTGGTGGACACCCCCACGACGATGGCCGTCAGAATCAGGACATGGGGCAGCGGGTTGCTGTAGACCACCTCGGATTCACCTTCCACGAGAATCGGTGCGGTACCTCCGGTGATCTTCCCGAGGCTGATGTAGAAGATGAAGACCGAGGTCTGGAAGATGTTCAGCCCCAGGATCTTCTTGACCAGGTTCCGGCGTGAGATGAGGATGTAGAACCCCACCATCATGAGGAAGATGAAGATCCAGTAGTTGTAGAGGCCCAGGATCCTCACAGCGTCTCCCTCCCCCTGGCTGCAAAGAAGTAGAAGATCGTGATCATCACGCCACATACGGTGATCATCACGCCCAGCTCAACCAGGAGGATCCCGTAGTGCTGGCCGTGGTGGGGATCGTGCGCCAGAACCGAATAGTCGAGGTATCTACCACCTAGAAGGAGGGAGGCGATCCCAACACCGGCGTAGAGTAGGACTCCGCTCGCGGCCATCAACCTCGCGACCCAGGTGGGGAACACCTTCTGGGCGCGGCGGAGCCCGAACACAAGGCCGTAGAGGATGATCCCGGCGGCGAAAATCACACCGGCCTGGAACCCCCCCCCGGGACCGAAGTCTCCATGAAACTGGACGTAAAGGGCGTAGAGGAGGATCATCGGGACGATGATCTTCACCGCGACCCGGAGGATGACCTGATCGCTCATCCGCCTCCCCCCTCCGGGCCTTCGCGCTCCGGTCCGGCCAAACCCGGGTCCATCGTTTCCCCGAAGGCGTCCTTGAAGCCCACGTCCATATCGTCGATCACCTCGTCACCCCAGGCTTCCTCCCCATAGCTGTCCCGTCGCCGAAGGGCCGAGAGGAGGATCATCACGCCCACCGCGGCCGTGAACACGACGGTGGTTTCCCCCATGGTGTCATAGCCCCGATACGACGCCAGCACAGAGGTGACCACGTTGGGAATACCGATCTCGTGCCCCGACTCCTCCAGGTAGTGGGGAGCGACATGTTGATGGACGGGATTGTCGGGGTCTCCGTACCCGGGCATGTCCAGGGTCCCGTAGGCCAGGATACCACCTGTGAACACCACCACGACGATGGGCAGGAGAGGCCTCCTGGACCTCCCTTTCACCGAAATGGATTCGATTCGGAACTCCGGGGTGGTGACCTTCGATCCCACGAGAGCCAGGGTGGCCAGCATGAGCACCGTTGAGATTCCCGCACCAACGGCAGCCTCGGTGAAGGCTACGTCCACAGCATCCATGACCGTGAACAGGCCAGCAGAAAGAAAGCTGTAGATCCCGGCCAACATCACCGCGGCGAAGAGATTTGTGACATGGAGAACGCCCAGGGCGGTCACGGCCAGGAGAGCCAGCAGCGTGAAGTTGATAAAGAGCTCCACCCTAATCTCCCTCCGCCGTGGCATCCACAGGATAGACCATCCCGGGGATTCGAGCGGTGTCTGGAATCTCCATGTCCTCCGACCAGAAGGGTTCCTGGCCGCTGGCCAACGTTGCCCGAGAGAGAGCGTAGGTCGATACCGGACTGGAGAACCAGAGGAACCCCAGGACCATGAAGAGCTTCACCGTGACCAGTGACATCCCACCCTGGAACATGAGGCCCACCAGAATGAGGCCGGCTCCCATGGTGTCTGTGACGCCCGCGGCGTGGAGGCGGGTGAAGAGATCGGGCATCCGGATCACACCAAGGGCCCCCACCACGGCGAAGAACGATCCTGATAGGAGCAACACCCAGCTCACGATATCCAGGAACAAGCCCATCAGGCCTCTCCCTCCGAGTCGACACGGCGGCCGAGGTCGCCGTATTCGAAGAATTTCAGGACCGCGAGCGTGCCGATGAAGTTGATGAGGGCGTAGAGGAGAGCCAGGTCCAGGAAGTCGGGCCGTCCAGTCAGAAAGCCGAGAACCGCGATCAGGAGGACGGTCTTCGTGCCGAACATGTTTACTGCCAAGACCCGGTCGTAGACCGTGGGCCCCAGAAGAGCCCGAACCATTGCGAACGTCATGGCGACGACAACCGCGATTGTGGCGACGATGAACATCAACTTTGCCCGTCGAGAGCCAGGACCCGCTCTTCCATCTCGTCCTCCTCCCGCCCATCCACGTCATGCCAGGTGAGGGCGTGGATACGGAATATCCTCCCGTCGGTGCCGGTGGTTATGGTCCCCGGCGTGAGCGTGATGGAGTTGGCGTATGTCATCCGCCAGAGGTCCGACTTCATCCGTGCCCGGAAGGGCACCATGATCGGGCTGATGGGGAGACGTGGATCCAGGATGATCCGGGCAACGTTGACGTTGGCCTTGAAAATCTCCCTGGTAAGCCAGAGGAGGTATCCGGGCAATCGCAAGGTCAGGCCGAGACGGAACGCATACCGGTCGACGCGGTCCATCCTCCAGGCCACAACACAGACCAGGGTGCAGGAAAGCACTCCAAACGTGAGAATGAGGGGGGTGTAGTGGCCTGAGAGGACGAGCCAAAATCCAAAGAGGCTCAGGCCCAGCAGGATGTATCGAGTTGGACGCATTCTATCCGGGGGTGTCGGTTGATTTGATCCTGCCGGAAGAAACTGGGCACCAAAACTACCAGTTTGATTGGGCTCCGTCTATGACGCGTTGGACCAGCAACTCGATGGCCAAGGCTCTCCCAACCTCCTCCGTCTCAGTCTCCTCCAGATACTCGCCCTGAACCGAGACGGACCTGCTCTCCCAGAGGATTTCGTTGTCCACCTGATTGATGATCTGGACTTCGACCGCGAGGCTCACCTGGCGCTGAAGAACCTGGGGAGTCTCGCCCGGGGGGCCAGGACGGTAACTGGGAGTGGAGAGATCGTATCGGGTGATCGTGCCCCGGACGATGGCGTCCGCGACGTCCTCCCCAGCTGGTTGGAGGCCCTGGGACCTTGGGAAATCCCTCAAGAGCGCCTGGAAGATCTCGTCGGTGAGTTCCAGCCGGTTGGTATTGTTCTCGAAGGGGATGACCGCGACCGTCCGGACGTAGTCCGGGAATCCCGCTCCAGCTTGGAAGCTGTAGACACAGCTGCCGAGGAGCAGGACAGAACCGAGAAGGCCAAAAGGGTGTTGCAGAAGTGGGGTGCGGCCGCGCACAGGGGTCTTGCGAGTGCCAGACAAGGAAGGACGACGAAAGCGATGCCAAAGCATCGGGGAGGAGTTCTGACGCGGTATGGCGCCGCAACCCCCCTGTGCCCTTCGGGTTTCGCCTGCGCACTGCTCGGCGGTCTCGCGGAAGTGCCTCAGGAGCCTGCCACCTGGCAGGCCGCTCGGCTCAGCGGCACGGGGCCATCTGCATCGTTGGGGCTCCTCGACGTAGCTTTGGCTATGCCTTCGGAGCCCCGCCTCCCATCTGGCCTCGTGGCGCTTGTAACGCGGCTCGCCCCACTTCTGCAACACCCTTTTAACGGCCCGGATACCAGATCCCTGCAGGAAATGATGCAACGTTCTCAACCGATTCCAGAGTGAAGGTTAGCTCCAGAAAGAGCGCGTGATTCCGGTACACGGTCTCCAGGACCGAACCGGTGTCTTCGTCCAAGCGGAGATCGACCTCCTCCACCAGGTGGCCGTCTCTTGTTAGCTCGGCCCTGGTGAGATGCCCCCCTTCGATCAGGAAGCGTAATTCCAGATCGTCTGCGCCGCCATAACGCAGGGAAAGGCCGTTCTCCGACCCCTTTCGACCTTCCAAAAAATCGAGGTCCGGGTCTGGCCGGAAAATGCCGAAGGCCGCCCAAAGAAGAGCTGGTGGCGGAGCCAGCTCTCGGGGAGCCCAGGGGGGGATCCGGAGACTCCCGTCAACCAACGCCGCCTGGAAGATGGTCTCTCCCCCTCCGGAGAACAGATCCAATCTGACCCGATAGGGGGGCTCCATCCTCGCAATCCCCCTGCCGCTGAGCCTGAGATCGGCTTCTCGGACTCTGAATCCGAATAGAATCTCCGTGGGTTCGCTGGGGCGCGTGCGGGTCAGAGCCGCATCAGCCGAGGCCCGGGCCTCCATTTCGGGAACCGGCAGCTTCGGCAGGGGAGATCCGGTCCGACAGCCGGCCAAAGCGGCGAGCAGAAAGACCATGCCGAGGCGCCCCCGTGCGGTTCCCGAATGTGAACCAGAGGGAGCAGAACGCGCCGAGAGCAGGGTTGAGGATGGTTCGCAGGTTGCCAAGTTCTGCCCTCGCGGGGTTGGAGTCGGTCCTCGGGTCAATTACCCCGATCTCCGTGCCCTGATCCCCGTGGGGGAGTGGCGGTATCCGGGGCCACATGCACGAAGCACCGCCCATCTCTTGTGAGGCCCGTCAGCCTACCCCTACCTTCTTCCGCCATGCCGGCCCTACCCGTTTATATCGCAAGCGACGTCCACCTCGGAAGTGCGCCCCCGGAGACCGAGCCTGCCTTCCTCTCATGGCTCGACCACTGCGGGAGTCACGCTTCCCGTCTGATTATCAACGGAGATCTCTTCGATTTCTGGTTTGAATACCGGAGCGCGATTCCACGAGGCCACACCAGAGTGTTGGGAGCCCTGGCCGAGCTCGTGGATAGCGGCGTACCAGTCCTCCTCATGGGTGGAAACCACGATTGGTGGGGGGGGAGTTTCCTGAGGGACGAGATCGGGGTGGAGTTCCACCAGGATCCCGTGACTCTGGATCTCCTGGGCAGGAAGGTCTTTCTCGCGCATGGTGACGGAGTCGGCGGAGGAGATCTGGGCTACAAGATCCTCAGGCTCATCCTCCGAGGGCGGTTGACCCGCCTCGCGTTCCGTTGGCTCCACCCGGATGTGGGAGCCTGGGTGGCCAGGAGGGTTTCTCATACCGAGGAAAGATCAGGGGAACCCCTGGAAAAACAGCTGGCGAGAACCAGGTTCCTCGAGAACTGGGCGAAAGGTCACCTCGAGTCGAACCCCGAGCTATATCTCGTGGCATTGGGGCACACGCATATCCCGGTGCTTCAGGAGGTCTTCCCGGGACGGTACTATCTCAACTCGGGCGACTGGCTGGTGAACCGGAGCTATGGAGTGGTGGAGGCCGAGCGCCCTCCGAAGCTCCTCACCTGGGAAGGAGTCTCGTAGGGACACTCCTGCTCACACCAGGAAGTACATCCCTCGGCGTCGGGCGTTCAGGCGCCGGTGGGGTGCCGAGAGCCGGGCGTTATCCGCCTACCGAAATGGATAATCCGACCTCAACGCCCCCGGCCGGAGCAGGGTCGATTTCCACAGCGGCCGGGAAATCGGCCAGATGGGCGGAGACGAAGGCGTCCGCGCCGCTCAAGAAGAGGAAGAAGATCCCCAGGGCCATCCAATCTTCAAGCTGCTCGGAGCGGGACTCTTCTCTGAGCCGAAGATCCGACACAACGGGATCCTCTGCGAGTGCCGCCTCGATCTCCTCAGGGTCTTCCATCCCCTGAGTGAGAAGACGTGCCGTGACGACCTCCTCGAGAAGGGCCCTTTGGTCCTTGATCTTGGCGAGCCTGGACTTGGTCTTGAAGAAAAGAAAGGCGTTGACCGTCTCCACGGTGAAGTAGAAAGCACCCCGGCCATGGGCGCCCACCCTGGTGTGTCCCCAACCGGGAACCAGCGCAGACCGTAGGAACGCCCCGCCGGGTGTGATGCGGCCGATGGAATCGGGGGGCTGGGAAACCGTGTCCTGAACGATCTCCTGGTTCCCGGGGGTTGGGGGGATGGAATCGAGAACCTGGGACGACACAGAGTTCGGGACTCCCACGAGGACCAGCAGGGCGAGAAGCACTGTCTCGATCTGAGCAGTCCTCACGCACCCCTCCCTGACAAAAGGACCGGAATCACGTTCGGGCAAACCTCGAATTCAAGGGTAACTACCGGCTCAGGCATCAACTCTCCATCCAACTCGAAATAGAAGGGCTCCCCATCGGCTCGAGAGAAGCGGGCTCGCGACACCGTTCTGGAGTGAAACTCCGCAACCTGCCCGTGCGTTCCCCTGAGTACCTTTGGGATGTAGCGGACGATTCGCCCCGGGCCAAGGGGTTCCACGAAGAAGAGATCCAGGAGGCCGTCATGGGGTGATGCATCTGGGTTGATCAGGAACCCCCCTCCAACGGACGGGCCGACGGTGGCTCCGGCAAGGATTGTCGATCCTCCCAAGATCTCGCCATCACCCTCGAACGTCACGTCCAGAGGTATCGTCTTGAAGGAAAAGAGGGCGGCCACCAACGAACACAGGTATTGAGGGAGGCCGGACATGCTGCGGAATCCGCTGCGCCGCCGAAGGACTTCGACGTCCAGCCCCACCCCAACGAGGTTCACGAAGTGGACCTGACCGCCCGAAATAAGGGCCCTCCCCACATCCAGGCGGGCCACCCGGCCGTGTATCAGCAGGTCGAGAGCTGAATCCACATCCCACGAAGCGCCCACCATCCTGAAGAAGTCATTTCCGGTCCCCGTGGGGACTATCGCGAGGACGGGGACCGGACCACCGGAGGCCAGGATCCCGTTCACCACTTCGTGGATGGTACCGTCGCCGCCCACGACGAGGATCCGGGGCACTCCAACGGCTGCGGCCTCAGCGGCCAGTTCGCCAGCGTGCCCGGGGGCAGCGGTCTGTTCCAGGGAGTAGGGAATCCCCCGCACCTGGAGCCCCCTCTCCACTGCCGATCGGAGGCGGTGTCCCCTCCCGCCGCTCGCTGCAGGGTTCAGGATCACCATCAAAGGCGAGCTATCGGCAGCGGGCTGGATGGGGTTCATGGGAGGGGAATACCGGCGGTCCCGGCGAAGGCTCCAACCCTCGCCGGGCACCAGGGAGTTGGCGGGAGCGTGTGGGAATCGAACCCACCTACCCGGGTTCTAGCCGGGCAAGCTGGTTTTGAAGACCAGTCGAGACACCAGTCCCGATCCGCCCCCAGCGGGGATGACCAAACATGCATAAGGGCCGAATGGGCCTCCGTGGATCATGCTCGTGACGTCGGCATGCTCGACACCGGACCCGGTGACGCTATATCGGCTCGGCCAGAGGGTCAATTCCCAGGCCGTGAGATCCCCCGTACCAGTTCAAACAGAAAGGGCCTCCCGGAACGATCCGGAAGACCCCGGGAGCGGAGGGAGCAGTGTACTACTCGTCCGCCTTGGTGACGTTTTCAGCCGCGGGGCCTTTCTGACCCTGCACCAGGTCAAACTCAACCTTCTCACCCTCCGCCAGGGTCCTGAACCCAGAGCCGGCGATGGCGGAATAGTGCACAAAGCAATCCTTTTCGCTGCCCTCGGGCGTGATAAATCCAAAACCCTTGGAATCGTTGAACCATTTCACGGTTCCGGTCGTACGCATCCCACGCTCCTTCGTCAGTTCCGTTCCAGTCCCGAGGAGGGATATCTGCCCATCGCCCACCGACTGGATGCCCACACACGGCTCCCGGAATGGAGCTTCCGGACCAGCGCTCAGCCGACCCTGGAAGACCCCGGACCGAGTTCCACAGCAGATATCGGATAACACACGCAGTCAGGTTTGGAAAGGGGGGTGTTCCTCGAACCCTCCACAGGTTCAACGGAAGCTGTACAGAAATTCCAACTCCTGGTCGCCGAGGGTGGAGGTCACATTATACCGCTGCTCTCCATCGATGAACACTTTCATCGTGACCGCCTGATCAAGAGGCTCGTCGGTGGAGGCAGCAATATAGAAACGGACCTCGGATCCCAAAGAGTACTTCTGGTTAAAGGAGGGGGTCACAGAGGTAGTGTCTGCCGAGTACAGGTAGACCTCCCGCGTCTCACCGTCATCTTCCGATGTGATGGAGAAGTCATTGCTGGTAACGATTTCTATCTCTCGATCTCCACCGCCCTCGAGCGTGACCCGGGCGGTCTCAGGGGTGCCTTCATCCAGGATATCGCAACCCCAGCCAACCATCGAGACGGTGGCGAGGAGGACTGCCGGGCCAACTGCATTCTTGAGGACACTACGTTTCATGACATCCGCTCAGGGTACCTGCTAGGCTGCGCCCGGAACCTGGCTCGATTCCGGACGCAGGCCAGCGTGTCGATTCAGGAAGATCCTACCCCGATCCCCCGGATTTGATCGGCTCCAGGCCCAGTTCCTCCAGGCGTGCATTCAAGGCCGGTAGCTCCCCAGCGAGAACCGCATCCATCTGGTCCAGCTGAGCCTGGAGCAGGCCCGAAAGGTAATCGAACACCGCATAGGACTGGTCCGTGGGGCGGCTCTCCGATCCCTCCACCCCGCCCATGAGGGCGGCGAGTTTGTTGTTCAACTTGATCGGGAAGTTTAAGGGATCCTGGTTGCTCCGGTTCCTGACCTGGTAGATCTCCCCTTCCACGGCTGAGAGGGCGGCTTTCAGGTCGTTCCCCATCGCCGAAAGCCCCTCATCCCCCGAGCCCTCCAACCGGTCGTCGATCTCCGCCTTGATCTCCCGTATCCGGATGACGGCCTCGTTGGCTTCGCTGGTACGATCCCGGATCTGAAGAGCCAGATCGAACCGGGCCTGGAGGTCGGCCTGGGTCACGCCTTCGACGCGGGGATCGACTTTCAACTCGAAATTCCGGGAACCGACTTCCCTGCCGTCCACGGTGAGCGTCACGCTGTACGGGCCCGGGACAACGGCAGGTCCCATATTTCCGGCCGCCCAGAAGATCCTGCCCTCGAAGTCGGTATATCCCGCCAAGCGAAGGTTCCATCGGATCCGGTTCGTGCCGGCAGCCGTGCTTGCCCGTGGCGTGCTTCCAGAGCGCCTGAACGAAGTCTCCTCTTCCGCTTCTTCCTCCTCCTCCTCCTCCTCGTCCGAAGAGCTGGCGTACGTCTGGAGCACGTTCCCGTCCCCATCTCTGAACTCTACCGTCACGTCAGACGCTTTCTCCGCGAGGTAGTAGGTCACGTTCACCGTCTGATCCAGCCCTCTGACCGGATCCGGAGGCTGGAAGAGAAATGCGTCTGACTCCATCACCTCGGAGGTGAGCTGTCGGAGGTGATCGATGCCATACAACACCCAGAACGACCGGCCGTGTGTGCCGATGACCAGGTCGTGCTCTTCCACGACCAGGTCCGCAACTTGGACCGTCGGGAGGTTGAGAGTCAGGGGCGTCCAGCGTTCGCCATCGTCGAAGGAGACATATACGGTGCGCTCCGAGGCCGCATAGAGGAGCCCTGGCCGCTTCGGATCTTCCCGTACGGCCCGCACGAAGTCGTCCTCCGGGAACGAGGCGTCGATCCGAGTCCAACTCTGGCCATAGTCCTCGGTTTTCCAGACATACGGGCTCCGGTCGTCCTCCACCAGATACCGGATTCCCGAGACGTAGGCTTTGCCCGGAGTATGGGGCGAGGCCTCGATGGTATTGATGCGGACAAAATCCGGTGCATCCCTCGGAGTCACATTTCCCCACTGACCGCCGCCATCTCGGGTGACGTGGACGTAGCCGTCATCGGATCCTGCCCAGATGACCTGGGGGTCATGGTAAGACGGAGCGATCGCGAAAATCGTCGCGTAGGTCTCGACCCCGGTCTGGTCCTTGGTGATCGGCCCGCCGGAGGGCCCGATGGTCGATGGGTCCGCTCGTGTCAGGTCGCCGCTGAGGGCCTCCCAGCTCTGACCTTCATTCGTGCTCCTCCACACCTTCTGGGTGCCGGTGTACAGGACGTTCGGATCGTGGTGTGAGAAGACGATGGGGAATGTCCATTGGACCCTCTCGACGAGGTCCTCCGACGACTGACCCATGGGGTTCTCGGGCCAGACGTTCACTGAACGCGTTTGACCGGTGAAGTGGTCGTACCTCGACAGGCTGCCACCGTAGCAGCCGGCATAGTAGATGTCAGGGTTCTCAGGGTGGGGGGCGATATATCCGCTCTCGCAGCCCCCGACGGAAAAGAAAGGCTGCCCCTGGGCAGAGAGATGTCCCCATCCCCGGGGAGCGACGCACGCCGTGCTGTTGTCCTGCTGGGCGCCGCAGATCAGGTAGGGCTCATGGGCCGTGGTGATCACCCGGTAGAACTGTGCCGTGGGGAAATCCTGGTCCGTCCACGTCCGCCCGGCGTTCACTGAGACGTTGGCCCCGCCGTCGTTCCCATTGATCATGCGGTCCGGATCGGAGGGTGCGATCCAAAGGTCGTGATTGTCCCCATGGGGCACACGGAGCGTGCGCCCGAAGGTCTCTCCGGCATCGTCCGAACGATAGAAGGCGGTATTCAGAACGTAGACCCGGTCCTCATCTTGGGGGTCGGCGTAGATCCGCGTGTAGTAGAAGGCCCGCTGTCGGAGCTTCCGCTCGTCATTGGTCCGTTCCCATGTCTCTCCGCCGTCGTCGGAGCGGAAGACTCCGCCCTCCTCATTTTCGACAATGGCGAACACTCGATCCGGGTCAATGGGAGACACGGCCACACCGATCTTGCCGATCAGGCCCTCCTGGGGAAGCCCCGGGTTCCGCGTGATCTCAGTCCAGCTCTCACCACCGTCCGTGCTCCGGAACAGGCCACTTCCAGGCCCCCCGGAAGACATCCCCCAGGATTTCCTCCAGGCCTCCCAGGTCGCAGCGTAGATCAGATCGGGA
>JBDHCH010000040.1:0-22153 GCA_039592115.1 Gemmatimonadota bacterium
CCGATAAAATATGCTTGACAGGTTACGTTGACAACGATAAACTGATGTAACTTGTAAAATATCGATAGAGGGTTACAATGGACATAAGAGGCTGGAAGGCTGGGATCGTGGCGGCGTTTGCCGCCATTTACCTCATCTGGGGATCCACCTATCTGGCCATCAAGATTGCCATCACCACCATTCCACCCTTTACCATGACGGCGGCGCGAGCGTTGACGGCGGGGACCGTTCTCTACTGCTGGGGCCGGTGGCGGGGAGGGCTGTCCCCCACCCCGGCCCAGTGGGTTGGAGGAGCCATGGTGGGGGGCCTCCTGTTCCTGGGAGGTCACGGAGGGCTGGCCTGGGCGGAACGAAGGGTGCCCTCCGGTACGGCAGCCCTCTTCGTTGCCACGCTTCCCCTCTGGATGACGTTCATGGAGAAGGTTTCCGAACGGGACATCCTGCTCACGCCGTCAGGTTGGAGGGTCGCTCCTCGAAATGGGCGCCTCACCCTCCGGACAGCCGGAGGCCTCGCCGCGGGTATGGCAGGAATCCTTCTGCTCCTGGGGCCCGGCTCCCTCCTGGGGAGCGAACCGGTGGATCTGACGGGCGGTGTGGTCCTGGTTCTCTGCGCCCTCTCCTGGGCCCTGGGATCGGCCCTGGCCCGGCGCAAGGGTCAGCCTTCATCCCTGACGGTGGCCATGGGAACCTACCTCCTCACCGGGGGAGGCCTTCTGCTCGTGGCTGCCGGCTTCTCCGGAGAGCTCCGGGGGGCTCACGTCGCCTCGGTGTCGGGGTCCTCGCTGGCCGGCCTGGCCTATCTCATCCTCTTCGGGACGGTAGTGGCCTTCAGCGCCTACACCTGGCTCCTCCGTCGCGCCTCTCTGGCGGCGGTGTCCACCTACGCCTTCGTCAACCCCATCGTGGCCGTGTTCCTGGGGTGGGGTCTGGGAGGGGAACTACTGAATCTTCGGATCCTGGCGGCGGCCGTCCTGGTGGTGGGAGCCGTGGGCCTGATCCTCACTGGGGCCGAGAAGAGATCCCCCCAACCAGGAATGGAGAAGCAAGATGATCGCACGCATGTGGCGTGGACGGATACGGTCCAACGACGCCCCGGAGTACGTGGCGTACGTGAACGAGACGGGCATCCAGGAGCAACGGAGAACCCCTGGCAACCGGGGCTCCATGATTCTCCAGCGAGACCTCGGCGACGAGACCGAGATCCTGGTGGTGTCCCTGTGGGAGACCCTGGAGAGTGTACGGGCCTTTGCAGGTGAGCCGATAGAGCAGGCCGTCTACTACCCCCGGGACGAGGCGTACCTCCTGGAGCTGGAACCGGAGGTGGCACACTATGAGGTGGCGGTGGGGCCGTAGAAGCTCCTCCGTCTCTCGACGTCTCCCCGTATAGGGGCATCCCCGTCCCCAGCGCCGACTCCCCTGACGCCCGGGCCTACCTCCGGTGCAACCCTTCTGCCGGTCGACACGTACTAAGGAGTCATGGAGTCTAGAAACTAGACTCACGTCTTGCCGGAGGAGCGTAGGAAAGACCATGCGCCGAAAGGGATACCTGGGAGAGTTCGAACAGCTGGTGCTCCTGGCCGCTCTTCGTCTCAAGGATACAGCGTTTGGCCCCGGCATCGCCGTCGAGCTCGAGGACCGGGCCGGGCGGAGGGTGTCCAGGGGAGCCCTGTATGCCACCCTGGATCGCCTGGAGGGGAAGGGTTTCCTCACCTGGTCCGAAGACCCGGGGACCGCCGAGCGGAGCGGTCAACCCATGCGCCGCTTCCGGGTAACGGCTGAGGGTCTCGCCGCCCTCCGGGCCTCCAGGCTTGCGGTTCGGAGTCTGGAGGCGGGGCTTGAGGACCTCCTCTCGGAAGGCCAATGAACAAGGGAGCGCCTCACCCTCCCGGGCCGTCGGGCCCGGCGTCGGGGCCGGACCCCACCCGGCAGCGGCCCACAGACCCTCCGCCTGGCCCACCTGCGGTCCAGGCCGCTCTCCTCCGGTGGCTCCTCCCCCATGACGTCCGGGGCAGGAGCATACTGGGCGATCTGGAGCAGGAGTTTCGACAAAGGGCCCGGGGAGACGTCCCTGCCGCCCGACGCTGGTACCGACGGGAAGCCACGAGCGTGCTGGGTCACAGGATCCTCACGGTCCTCGGCCCTGGACGCCAGCGCGAGAGAGGAAGGGCCCCAGGGCGCCGAACCGAAGAAAGAAAGGGAGATTCCATGTGGAAGGTCTTCTCGGGGGAAGTGCGGTATGCGGTCCGGACGCTGGCCCGGGCTCCCCGGTTCACCGTCGTGGCGGCCTTCACTCTGGCGCTGGGCATCGGGGCCACCTCCTCCATATTCAGCGCGGTGAACGGGGTGCTCCTGCAGCCCCTTCCCTATCCGGATTCCGATCGGATCGTGGGGCTCTGGCACGGGGCCCCTGACCTGGGATACGACCAGTTCGGAACCTCCCCCGGGATCTTCCACCAGTACCAATCCGAGAACCAGGTCTACGAGGCCATGGGGTTGTACCTCGCCCTCGAGCGGAACCTCACCGAGGAAGGGGATGCGGAGAGGGTTCCGGCCACCGCCAGCACCCACGGCCTCTTCGAGGTCCTGGGCGTCCAGCCAATGCTGGGGCGCACCTACACCGCGGAAGAGGCTACCGAGGGTGGTCCGTCGGTGGTGGTTCTCAGCCATGGCCTTTGGCAGCGCCGTTTCGGTGGGACACCGGACATCCTGGGCCGAACTATGCAGGTCGACGGCTATCCCAACGAGATCATCGGCGTGATGCCCCCGGGCTTCGACTTCGGGGGCGTTGACCGGAAGTCCGATCTCTGGCTCCCCCTCCACGTCGACCTGGAGAACGGTCAGCCCGGGACCTTCTCATACCAGGGAGTGGCCCGCCTCCGTCCCGGTGTCACTCCCGAGGTCGCCGTGGCCCAGGAGACGGCTCTCCTGGAGCGGGTCCGGGAGCGGTGGGCCGACGCCGAGGCCTTCATCAATTTCCTGGACGCTGGGGGCTTCCACCCCATCGTCCACGGACTCAAGGAAGAGGTGGTGGGCGATATGGAGCGCCCGCTCTGGATCCTCCTGGGCACCGTGGGATTCGTGCTGCTCATCGCCTGCGGCAACGTGGCGAACCTCTTTCTGGTCCGGGCAGAAGGGCGTCAGCGAGAGATGGCCGTCCGGGCCGCCATGGGAGCCGGCCGGGGAAGAATCACCGGCCAGTTCCTGGCGGAGAGCCTGGTTCTGGCGGGGATGGGAGGAGTGGCCGGATTGGCGGTTGCCTGGTGGGGTACGCCCCTCCTGCTCCGAATGGCCCCTCCCGAGCTCCCCCGCCTGGATCAGATCTCCATGGATGGATCGGTGCTCCTCTTCACCCTGGGGGTGACGGCCCTGGCTGCCCTCCTCTTCGGCATGGTCCCTGCCCTTCGGTACGACGTTCCCGGGCTCCTGGGCGTCCTCCGGTACGCGGGAAGGGGCACCACGGAGGGCCGAGAGCGGCACCACCTTCGGAACGCCCTGGTGGTGGGGCAGACCGCCCTTGCCATGGTCCTCCTGGTGGGATCCGGACTCCTGGTGAAGAGCTTCCGAGAGATCCGCCAGATCGATCCCGGCTTCGACACCGAGGGGATCCTCACCTTCCGCCTCTCCCTCCCGGACACCGAATACCCGGGTGCCCAGCAGCCCGCCGCCTTCCATCAGGAATTGTTGGATCGCCTCCGGGCTCTCCCGGGGGTGGAGGCGGTTGGAGGGGCCAGCCAGATCCCCCTGGATCAGAATATCTCGGGGACCGCCCACGAGATCGAGGACATCCCCACGGCTTCCGGGGAGCTGCCCCCCATGTTCTGGTACAAATACGCCACGCCGGGTTACTTCGAGGCCATGGGGATCTCGGTGGTGGCGGGTCGGGCATTCGAGCGGGCCGACCACGAAGGGAACCACGGGAATATCATCGTGAGCCGGGCCCTGGCTGATCGTCTTTGGCCCGGTGAGGACGTCCTGGGGAAGCGGATCCGGATTGCGGGAGACACGGCGGAGGTCGGGTGGGAACGGATCGTGGGAGTGGTGGAGGACACCCGGGACCACGGGCTCAGGGAGGACCCGGTGCAGGTGGTCTATCACGCCATGGTGGGCCCCCGGGTCGATGAGGGTTACCACCTCACGGACCTGTCGTACGCCATCCGGGCCGAGAGCCCGACCCAGCTCGTGGGGACCGTCCGCCGCATCGTTCAGGAGATGAACCCCAACCTCCCCCTTGCCGGGATCCAGACCATCGAAACCATCGTCTCCGACTCCATCGTCCGCCTCACCTTCACGGCGCTGGCCCTTGGGGTGGCTGCCGTCATGGCCTTGATCCTGGGGGCCGTAGGACTCTATGGGGTGCTGTCCTACGTGGTGAGCCAGCGCACCCAGGAGATCGGCGTGCGGATGGCCCTGGGTGCCCAGGCAGGCCAGGTGCAGGGCATGGTGGTGGCCTCGGGGGCGCGGCTCGCTCTACTGGGCCTCGTCGTGGGTGTGGTGGGGGCGGGAGCCCTCACTCGCCTTCTCCAGGGGCTCCTCTTTGGAACCCAACCTCTGGATCCCATTACCTTTGCGGGCATGTCGGTGCTTCTCCTGGCGGTGGGGTTCCTGGCCAGCTACCTGCCGGCTCGGAAGGCCGCAACGGTTGATCCGGTGACGTCGATGCGGGCGGAGTAGGGGGCTCAGGGCAGGCGGAGCCTCCCTCCCCTCCGGGGTACTGCGGATTTACTTTCCTCACGCTATCTTTTTCCACACCCAACAATTCTCGAACGACATTCATCTGTCTGCGTCCCCAAGGAGGCCCCATGTTTCGTGTGCTTCTCGTCCTGGCGTTCCTTTTCTCGTCTCTGCCACTGGCCGGAGCAGCGCAGAGCTATTCCGCAGCGGAGCAGGAGGTCCTCGATCAGCTCGCCGAGTGCTGGGACCTCTGGATGGAGGGCACCCGATCCGGGAGTCCGGAGGGGTGGATCGCTCAGTGCACCGTGCCGGAGCTGACCTATTGGGGGGCACAGGATGGGGCGCCCCTGGATAACGACTTCACCCGACGGAACTGGGACATGGCGTCCGCCACGGACCTGGGCTGGGTGGACATTCGACCGGTATCCATTCAGGTGATGGACGACTTCGCGGTGCTGCACTTCTACGGCTACTGGAGAGCTCCGGGACCGGCCGGGGAGCAGGTCACGGAAGCGAAGCGGACGGAGGTCTTCCGGCGCATGGACGGCCGGTGGAAGATGATCGCGGGGCACGCCACCCCGGTGGATGCGGCTGATGCGGCTCCTTACAGGGAGATTCGGAGGTAGGGCCCGAGGGAATGGGGGAGCGTCGGATCCCTCCGCTTCCGGGGCTCCCCCACCAGTCCACTCCTTTTTCCCTCCCCCGTGGCCTCGGTTCTGACAATGGTCAGGCCCCGGATTTATCGTATTGCAATATTTATCGTGATGCGATACATTGGCCTTGTGGACGAGAGGCATTGACACGAATCGCCGAGGGAACCATGGCCGCGAACAGCGCTGCCGGAACGAAACCCCTGACCAGCTCGGTCTTCTACATTCTCCTGGCCCTGGCCGACAAAGACCGTCACGGGTTGGGCATCGCAGAGGAAGTGGAGGTCCGGACGGGAGGGGAAGTCTCCATGGGCCCGGGCACCCTCTACAACGCTCTTCGGAAGATGCTTGCGGCAGGGCTCATCCGGGAGACGTCGAAGCGCCCATCCCCGGAAGACGACGATCCTCGGCGGCGATATTACCGAATCACCGATGAGGGACGGAGAGCCGTGTCTTCGGAAGCGGCCCGGCTCGACCGGGTGGTGGGGGCAGCCAGGGCCAAGGATCTCCTCCCGGCCGAGCATTAGCGGTGAGAAAGCTCGTTCTGCGCGTTCTCGTCCTCCTCTACCCTCGGGACTTCCGGAGGCGATTCGGGGAGGAGATGGTGGAGATGATGGGCCGCCAGGTGTCTTTGGAGCCGGGGAAGGGGGGCAGGGGCTGGATGGCCCTGCTCCGGGACACTGTCCGGCACGTTCCCGAAGCCCACTGGACGGTCTGGCGGGAGCGGCTGGGGAGGAGCCCCGCGCCGCCGATTCCGGAGATCGTGCCCCCTAGATTGCCCCCCAGTTCCGATCCTTGGGACGGCCTCGGTTCCTTCTTCAGGGACCTTCGGTTCGCTACACGGTTTCTCCTCCGGCGCCCGGGGTTCACCGCCGTGGCCCTACTTACCCTGATGGTGGGTATCGGCGCGAACACCGCGGTCTTCAGCCTTCTCCACACCGTGCTCTTCGAACCCCTTCCCTTTCAAGACGCCGAGGAGCTGGTCTACGTCCAGGGGAATCCCCAATCCAGGGAACCCACCGAGGGGGCGGTGACCTATCCCGACGTGAGAGAATGGCCGGGGATCGAGGCGGCATTTCGGGGCATCGCCACCTTCGGCGGCTCCCAGGACGTCACTTTTCGGGGCCAGGAGGCTCCCGAGCGGATCCGGGCCGCGTGGATCTCCCATGACCTCACGGAGGTCTTGGGCACGTCGCCCATTCTGGGCCGACGCTTTGAGCCCGAGAGCGAGATGCGCGGTACCGAGCTGGTGGTCCTCATCGGCCAGAGCTTCTGGCGGAGCCGCCTTGGCAGCGACCCCGACATCATCGGAAAGACCATCGATCTCGGCGAGGCTCGAAGGACCGTGGTGGGGGTCATGCCGGACCATTTCCGGTTCCCCGATCGGGCCCTGGTCTGGTTTCCCCAGCGTCGGGTTTCCGAGCTTCCCACCCTGCTGCGTCATTTCACGGCCGTGGCCCGGCTGGCCCCAGGCGTCTCCGTGGAGCAATCCGGCGTGCTGCTTCGGGAGTCTCTTCGAAGCATCGGGGGCCCCGGGGAGGGGGACGCGCTGCGCACCGTGGCCCTGCGAGAGTGGATCTTCGGGGGGGAGCGGGAGCCGGTGCTCATTTTCTATGCAGTGGTGTCACTGGTCCTTCTGGTGGCCAGCGTGAACGTCGCCGCCCTCTTCCTGGCCAGGAACGAAACCCGCCGGCAGGAACTGGCGGTCCGGGCGTCCCTGGGTGCCGGCCGGTCCCGCATCATCCGAGAGGTCCTCTCCGAGACCCTTCTCCTGGCGGGGACGGGAGGGATGCTGGGGGCCGCCCTGGGGTGGTACGGACGGGACCTGATCCTGGCCTTTCTCCCGGAGGACATCCCTCCCTACTTCAGCTTCGATCTGCGACCGGGTGTGCTCCTCTTCTTCGCCGGGATCGTCACCGCCAGCGGCCTCCTCTTCGGTTTGATTCCAGCCATCACCACAGGGCGCTTCGACATTCGGGGAGCCCTCGCCACCCGGAGCCGCCGGCTCGCCGGTGGACCGAGCCGAAGACAGCTCTGGACCGGGCTGGTCACGGTGGAAATCACCCTGGCCCTGGCGGTCCTCATCAGCGCCAACCTGATGGTGAAGAGCGCGGTTCTTCATCACGCCGCCGATACGGGGTTCGATTCCCGAGGCGTCGTGACACTCCGGGCCAGCCCGCCCTTCGAGGAGGAGCGGCTGTGGGAGTTCTACCAGCGGGTGGCCCGGGAGCTGGAAGCCCGACCCGGGTTCACCGACGCCTCCCTGGCCTGGAGGCTTCCCACCGGAGAGAACGAGGGGTGGTGGGCCGCCCACGTAGAGGGTTGGCAGGGTCCGGGCGGTTCAGTCCAGGACGTCCACTACCAGCGGTGCGGACCGGACTATTTCGCCACCCTGGGGATTCCAGTTCTGGAGGGCCGGGAGTTCGCGTGGAGCGATGACATGGGCGCTCCCCGGGTGGTGGCAGTGAACCGGGCCTTTTCGGACCGTTATTGGCCCGGGGAGAGCCCGGTGGGCAAGCGGCTGGGACGAGGCGGGCCGCCGGACTCCGAGAACGGGTGGTTCCGGGTGGTGGCCCTGGTTGGGAACAATCACAACGAAGGGTACGGCCGGCCAGCGGTGCCCCAGGTGTACCTCCCCTTCCACCAATCCGGCCTCGTAGATCTCTACGTGATGGCCCGGTCGACCCTGGAAGAGGAAGCGGCCCTCCAGGATCTTCGGGAGACCATCCGGGTTGTCGACCCCACCGTGCCGTTGACGGCGCTGGGCACCCTGGACCGGGCCATGGGAGAGGCCAACTGGCAGGTGCCGTTCTCGGCGTGGGCCTTCGGGCTTCTGTCTCTCATCGCCCTGGTCCTGGCGGCCACGGGGGTGTACGGCCTGGTGGCGTTCACGGTGACGCAGCGGGCCAGGGAATTCGCCGTTCGGGTGGCCGTGGGGGCGAGCAGGTCCAGCTTGAGCGAGCTGGTCCTCCGGGAGAGCCTCTTCCTGGTGGGAGGAGGGGTGCTGGCGGGGTTGGCCGTGGCTCTGGGGGGCATGCGCCTGGTGGCGAGCCTTCTCTTCGGCGTAACGGCGTCGGACCCGGTGGTCTACGGGGTGTCGGCAGCGGTCATGACGGTGATCGTTCTCCTGGCGAGTTTTCTACCGACCCGGAACATCCTTCGCATGGAGCCCATGGAGGTGCTGGGGAGGGAGTGAGGCGCGGGCAAGCATGACAGGCGGGGAAGACGCTCGTTGTCTCTGGGGTAGCGGTGTAGTATCATCATTCATGACTAGTGATACCATCAGACCTGAGAACGATTCAGACGGACTCCCCTCGGGCCGGTTTCTTCTCCGGATCGATCCCAGCCTCCACGCGACCCTGCGTATGGCCGCGGATCAGACCGGTCTCTCCCTGAACGAGTACTGCGCCAGGAAGCTGGCCGGCGGGGGGGTGGGTCTCGGCGATCCGGGATGGCAGGCGGTGGAACGGGCCGCTGCAGTCGTGGGGAGGGCGTTGATGGGTGCAGCGGTCTACGGATCCTGGGCCAGGGGCGAACCCATGGAGACATCGGACGTGGACGTCCTGGTGGTGGTGGAGGGCTCCACTCCCATTACGCGCGCACTGTATCGGCGGTGGGACGAGGAGCCCGTGCGGTGGGAAGGCCGGGACGTGGAGCCCCACTTTGTCCATCTGCCCCCTCCCGGCCAGGGGCCCACGGGGACCTGGGCCGAAGTGGCCCTGGACGGGATTGTCCTCTTCGACCAAAATCTGGTTCTGTCACGCCGCCTGGTTGAATTCCGGAAGGCAATCCTGGATGGGTCCATGGAGCGCAGGGAAATCCACGGCCAGCCCTACTGGGTGAGGGAGGGGTAGCGTGCACAATACCGACTTGGCCAGGGACTACATCCAACGCGCCACCGCCCGGATCCGTGCGGTCGACGTCCTGTTCGAAGCAGAAAGCTGGGCCGACGTAGTCCGGGAATCCCAGGAGATCGTGGAATTGGCCCTCAAAGCTCTGCTCAGGAGCGTGGGCATCGACCCACCGAGGATCCACGACGTATCCGACGTTCTCGAGGCGGAGTCACACCGGCTCCCGGAGGTCCTCCAGGAAGAGTTGAACACGCTGACGAGAATCTCCAGGGAGCTGCGGAGAGATCGGGAGCTGGCGTTCTATGGCGCCGAAGATCTGACCCCCTCGGGTTTCTACACCCGAGACGACGGGAAGCGGGCCCGGACCGATGCTCGGAAGGTCGTGGAGCTGGTGAGGCCAAGCGTCGTTCGGGGCTAGGAGGGTAGCCGGAAAGAGGCCAAACGCCCCGCCCTACTCCGTTTCCAGCGCCCGTCGGGGGCTCACTCCCGCCGCCCTGAGGGCCGGGAGGAGTCCCGCCGCCATGGCTACCGCCAGCATCACGCAGGCCGCCCACGCAGCGGTCGCCGGGTCCGTAGCCCGAACCCCGAAGAGGAGGCTCTCCACCAGGGGTCCGCCGGCCAGGGCCACCGGGATGCCTGCGACGACTCCGAGCCCGGCCAGGGCAAAGACCCGGCGGAGGATGAGCCACACGATCTGCCTGGGCTGTGCCCCCACCGCCACCCGGACACCGATCTCGGCGGTTCGGCGGGTCACCGAGTAGGAGGTGACGCCGTACAGTCCGATGCTTGCCAGGACCAGGGCGAAGATGCCGAAAATGGACAGGAGCTGGGTGAAGACACGTTCCTTCGCGCTGGTCTGGGCCATGATGGCGGTTTGGGTCTGGATCTCCGGCACCGGCAGGTCCGGATCGATCTCCCAGATGGCCTGGCGGATCGTCGGCTCGAGGCGGGCGATGGGCAAGTCGGTTCGCAGGACGACGTTGTGGCCCCCGTATCCCAACCGCTGGAGGGCCGACTCGTAGAGGGTCGGCGGCACCGGCTGTCTCTGATCCCGGTAGGGGGTGTCGTTGATGACGCCGATGATCTGCACCTCCCGGCTACCCGACTGAAGGATCTTCCCCAGGGGAGATTGCCCCTGGAACAGTCGGTCCACCGCGGTCTGGTTCACCGCCCCGACCCGGGGCCCACTCCCGTCGTGCTGCCTGCCTGGGAGACGGCCCGACAAGAGCCGAACCCCGAGGGTCTCCTGGAAGGCCGGACCCACCGCATTCCGGTAGAGGACGTGCTCCTGCCCGTCCACTGTGATCATCGAGCTGGAAACGATCCCGCTCATCAGGGCGTTTTCCATCAAGGTGGCCGATCGGACGCCGGGAATCGTCTCCAGCCTCCCCAGGATCTCGAGATACAGATCGGAGTAGGCCTCCTCGGGGCGATCCGTGTACCCCGGATCCACCTGAAAGGCGGCCAGACCTCGAGGATCGAAGCCCAGCTCAACGGCCCCGAGATTGCTCAGCGTCCGGAGGAAGAGGATCGCGGCCACCACCAGGGGCACCGACGCTGCGATCTGAAAGGAGATCAACATCCGCCCCAGAGTGAGCTTGGGGGTCGCGGAACCCGCCGACCGGGGTTTCAGCCAGGTGTTGGGATCCAGGCCAGAAAGGCGAAGGGCGGGCAGCAGGCTGAACGCCAGGGTAGCGATGATTCCCAAGGCTGCACTTCCCACAACCACCGTGGGATCCAGCACCACCTCGATGCCCAGGTTCCCGAAGACTCCGAACCCGATGCTTCCGGTGAGCAGCCCGCTCAAGAACCGCCGACTCAACACCGTAAGGAGGAGTCCGGCCGCGGTTCCGGCCCCGGCCAACATCAGCCCTTCCAGAAGCAGTTGTTGCACCAGGCGGCCCCTGCCTCCCCCCAGGGACCGTCGCACCGCCATCTCTCGTTGCCGGCTGATGCCCCGGGAGAGCATCAGGCTGGAGAGGTTCACGCAGACGATGAGAAGGACGATCCCCACGACGCCCAGCAGGAAATACAGGAGGCGGGCCGTCTCGGCGCGCACCGCTTGAGCCCCCTGGGATCCCGGAAGGAGCTTCACCTCCGGGAGGTATCCGTCCCCCCCGACCAGCGGGGACTGAAGCGTCTGGAAGCTGCGGGTCAGCCGCTGCTGCAGGACATCCGGATGCGTGCTCTCTGGGACCCGGGCCATCAGCCGCAGCCAGAAGGTGTCCTCCGCCGTGAACAGACCGCCTTCGGACCACCCCATCCCGGGGGAGACCAGAGGCTGGGAGGCCAGGGGCACGGTGATCTCGGTCTGGGGAAAGAACCCGCCCATGGAGAGGCCCACGAACCCCGGAGCGGTGATGCCCACCACTTCCGCGCCTTTGCCATTGACCCGGACGGCACGTCCGATAATGCTCGGGTCCCCGCCGAATGCTCGCATCCAGAAGGAGTGGCTGAGGACGGCTACCAGGGGTGCATCGGGCAGGTCATCCGCCTCGCCCAGGGGTCGCCCGAGAGCCATGGGGACCCGGAGCGTGGAGAAATATCTTCCGTCGGCCAGCGCCCCGCCGGCCAGGAAGGCCGGCTGGTCCCCCAGGGCCACGCTCACTCCCCGGAGAAACGCGAAAGCGAAGAGCCTGGCCTCGTTGCCTGCTACCTCCAGAAGCGCACGGTACGCGGGAAAGCTGAAGTTGCTCCGGTAGCGCGTGCCGCTGGTGGGATCCGTGTACCCCGTGGAGCCGATCTGACTGATGGAGAACTCCCCCTCCCGAGCCCAGGTGACCAGGGAGAGCTCCTCCGGCGCGTCCACCGGGAGAGGCGTCAGAAGGAGGGTCTTCACGACGCTGAACATGGCCGTGTTGGCTCCGATTCCCATGGCCAGGGAAAGGATTGCCACCGACGTGAACCCTGGGCTCTTCCGGAGCACCCTCAGAACGTACCGGAAATCGGAACCACCTCCCCGGAACATGTCGCCTCTCTTTCGCCGAGCCGGGCTCTCTCCCGGGATGCGAGACCCCGGAGCCCCGTCATCCGGGTTTTCTTTTCGGATAGACGACCGGGGAGGGAGAATGGTTGCGGGGGAGTCCGAGCTCGTCGAAGGGCCTCCGCCCTGTTCCTGGGCGGGAATGGGTCCAGGCGATGCTGGCGGGATCGTGCCCTGCAGCGCAAATTTTTCTTAGGGATTTATTTACACCGCACAAATGGAGGCAGGTCGAATGCGGGGAAGGAGGGTGGTCGAGACGCTCCTCATGGCCGGCGTTATGGGGATGGCGACTTCGTGCAGCGGCGACGGGGGCACCGGTCCGGGGAACGACCCGGTGGACACCAACCTCCCTCCCTCCGCGAGCATGACGGCGTCCGTTACCAGCGGGTACGCACCCTTGACGGTGTTTTTCGGCGGGGGTGGGACGGATGGGGACGGCACCATCGTCAAGATCGAGTGGGACTTCGACGGGGATGGGACGTTCGACGAGACCTCCACGGTGAATTCCGCAGACCCGAGCCTGGGCACGGAGCATACCTACGAGGAAGCCGGGGTCTACACAGCGACAATCCGTGTCACGGACGACGACGGTGCCACAGCGACGGCCACCGAGGGGATCCAGGTCCTGGCCGCCGCCTACGCGGGGTTCCAGGACCTGACGCTGCGCACCGGTGGGTACTGGACCTATAATTGGGTGGGCACCAATGCCACCAATCTCAACTCAGGTACACGCAAAGCCGGCGTAGTGAAGGTCACCCTCGGCTCCAGCCTGCCTTTGTCCTCCGGATTGACCATCTACAGCACCACGGTCACGGAGCTTGGCGATCCGTTTCCCCTGGCCGCGCCGTTTGAACAGTATGGATATGTCGGCGTCAGGGACGGGGTGTTGTACAAAGCCAAGCGGCGCGACGGGACCAACACCTACGACGTCTGGACGGTGTTCGATCCCCGGGCAGGGACCATCGGGGAGAATGGCCTGCTGGGTTATTTCCGGGAAGAGGTGCAGGAGCATTTCACCAGCGGGGTCGTGTCCAACCGTTACCTGGAGGCCCCAGGCGTAACCGTCCGGGAGCTCTGGAGCAAGCCGTACTGCAGGACGATTGCCGGCGTGCAGATCTGCGATGACGAAGCATGGGTGTATGAGACCGAGGAGTACTTCATCCCCCCCGTCGGGTTCGCGGGGTTCTATCGGTCCGGCACCTACAGCTGGTCCAGCCCGTTCCCCGGAGGAACCACCTCGTCCACTGTGCTCCTGGGGCTGACAGACACTAACATGGGAGTGATCCCGGGCGATTCTGTCAGTGCCGGAGGATTGCCGACCCCCTGAGAAGACTGCCAGGCGAAAAGGCCAGTAGGCTGCAACGCAACCTCCTTGCCCCTCCCCTGCGTCCAATACCAGTGAGGACCAGGTAGCGCGCACGTCGGGCGCCTCTCCCTGCCACCAAGCCGTGGGTCAATAGACGTATGCTTTCCCGTCTGGGATCCGTCACCCTCCTTTTGTCGTTTCTCCTGGTGGCGCCCGCCTGCGAGCCGGCATCGCCGCCCCGGGGGGGGTCGCCTGCCGGCTGGCAGGGGGAAGCGGTGTGGGAGGGGGACACCCTGAGGGTCCGGACTCGGGCCGGATCGGTGTGGCGTGGTGACGGCGAGCTCGTCGAGGAAGTGGCCATCGGCACAGAGACCCGGGGCGAGAACGACCTCCTGGGCCAGGTTCTGGGGATCGACGCCACCGGGGACCGGATCTTCATCGCCGACGGCATCTTCGTGATGGTCCGGGTGTTCGACATGGCGGGGAACCACGTGATGAACATCGGACGGCACGGCGGTGGGCCCGGGGAGTTCTCATCGGTGACGGACCTGGGCGTCGATCCCACGCGGGGGCAGCTCGTGGTGCGGGAAGGGAGCGGTGCGCTGCACCGGTTCACGCCTTGGGGGGAATACCTGGGGACGTTGAGGCCTCGCCTCTTCGGATCGATCTCCGGGCCTGAACTCCTGCTGCGAGTCACCCGGGAAGGCGTGCCCCTGGTGCGTCACTCCACCTTTCGGGTCGACCCCGAAGGCCGTCCTCCCATGGTGCTGACCACGGCCCTTTACACCGTGGACTCCACGGGTGCCGTGACGGACTCCATGGACATGCCCATGCACGAAGAGGACGAGTTCTCGTTACGGGCCCAAGCGGGTGAGGGATCCTACCTGCCCCTGAAGGTCCCATTCGGCCCGGCGGATGTCTGGGGCATCACGAGGGACGGCGCCATCGTTTGGGGGAACTCCTCCGAATATCGCATCGAGGTCCGGCATCCCGATGGGCACCGAACCGTCCTGGAGCGAGAGGTGGAGCCGGTGCGGGTCCTCCCCGCGGAAAAAGGTGCGGCTGAGCGGCGGGTCTACGGGGTCATGCAGGGCGTTCAGCCCGGGTGGGCCTGGAACGGGCCGGGGGTTCCCGACACGAAACCCTACTTTTCCGCCATGTTCCCGGATCGGAGTGGTCGGCTCTGGGTGTTGCGGGAGGGGGAGGGGCATCCGGTGGAAAACTGGACCGAACCCGACGACTGGACCGATTGGCAGCGGTATCCTGCCTGGGTCTCTGCGCGCTGGTTCGATGTGTTCGAGGAGAGCTCGGGCCGGTATCTGGGGCAGGTCGATGTGCCGGCGGGGTTCCTTCCGGAGCCCGAACCCCTCATCGACGGAGACACCTTCATCTGCTTGACGGAAGACGAGATGGGCCGCCCCATTGTTCGCCGGTATCGGCTTCGGATGCCATCCGGGCAGAGCTCGACCCGCTGAGCTGCTTGGTTCAGCGGCCTGATCTGTTTGCTCTTCCGCTTTGAGCTGTTGGCGGCCCGTTCGGCGTCCTCACCGCCCCTGGAAGGTGAGTTGATATCGCCGTTCGGCGTGGGCCTCCACGTCCTCCCGGGTGAACCAGTCCTCTTTGAAGCTGCTGGCGGAATAGACCTGTGCCTGGTCGAAGTAGTGGGGGGAGTCCGGGTCCCCGGATTGGCCGAAGACGAACACCGACCGGCCCCGGACCGTGGGGGTGAACTCGACCACCTTCACGAACGAGTTTCCGTGCTGCCCGTACCGGCGCCGGCCCTCCTCGATGGGGGCGGAGTGGAAGGTGAACACTGACCCCAAGGCCCCTGGGGCCCCGGCCACCGGGAGGCTGGGAAGGGCATCGTCGAAGGGGGCCAGACCGGCGGCATCGGGCCGCTGGATCCGGTTTATCTCCCCCCAGGGGACCTCCCAGGTGCCCCAGTCTGCCTCCAGTCCCCGCACCACGTCAGCTAGGCCGTCCACCCACCGATCCCAGCTCCGGTTTCGGTCCGGATTCACTGCCTCGGCCCAAAGGACGAAGAGGGTGGTGGGGACGGAAGCGGTGGTGGATACACGGTCCCAGTCTCGGAGCGCGGCCACCGGTCCGTCCAGAAGCTCGAGCCCCTCCGGATCGGTGGCTGCCCGTTCCTGGAAAGCCTGGACGAGGTCATCGAGCCACTCGTCGGCGGCGATGAGACGGGTGGTAAGAACCGCCTCCGAGAAGTCCTCCAGGGTCAGGTTCCAGAGGTCCCGGAGGACCCTGCGGGAGTTCTGGGCCCGACGATTGTCGGTCTCGGTTCCCACCATGTACGCTGGGAAGTCTTCCCGGCCCACCTGGATTCCCTCCGTGGCCATGAAGGGGTCGGAGTTGGTGTTCTGAAGGTATCCGGATTCCGGGTTCAGGAACTGGGGGAGCTCGTCCAGGTCGTGGTATCCCTGCCACTCGGTGCCTGGGTCGCTCCCCGGAACGGGTCGGGACCAATCGTAGTCCGGGGAGCGGCGGGGGATGGCATGGGTGTAGAGGTAGAGGATGTTCCCGTCCCGGTCCGCGTACATGGTGTTCATGTAGGGCACGTTCAGAAGGGCGACGGAGGCCCGCCACTCCTTTAGGGAGCTCGCCCGCATCATCCCGTACCACTGCTCAAACCACCCCCCTTCGTCCAGCTTGGCGAGCCGAACGGCCAGGGTGCGGCCGTCTTCGGTGAGGCCGAGGATGGGGCCGTGGTGGGTCTTCCTGAAGCGAAACTCCCGCGGTTCCAGGCCATCGGAAGTCCGAACGCGGATGGTCTCGGTCCAGGTAGTGAGGTCCCTCCACTCCCCGTCATACCGGTAGGTGGCCGAGTCCGGACCCAACTCTTCCAGGTAGAGGTCTCCATGGTCGCCGTAATTGTCCGTGTATCCCCACCCCAGATGCCTGTTGTTTCCCATGTACGGGAGGAGGAACCCGAACCGGGTCTGACCCGAGAACGAGAGCCCTTTCTCGCTCTCCAGGTGGACCTCCCAGTAGGTGGAAAGCCCGAAAAAAGACACGTGGGGATTGATGAGGAGCATGGGGGATCCGCTGGCGGTTCGGGCGCCGGAGACGGCCCATTCGTTGGAGCCCAGGGCCCGCTCCCCGGTTGGCTCGAGCACGCCGTCAGGCCAGGCGAGAGAGGTCCCGGGTCCGCCAGGCCCGGCCGTCCTATCCAGCGCATCATCGCCTCGGCCTCGCTCCAGGGCTCTCAGGCTCTGCTCGGGCCTGAGTCCGGCGTACCCCAGGAACTCGTTGTGATGGTACTTGAAGCGGATGAGGGCCAGGGTGTGCCACGGCTCCACCCGCTCGAGGACGCGGCGCTCCACCTCGGGGTGGGTTTCCAGGAAGTGGTTGAACCCCGCTGCGAAGGAGTCGTAGAGGACCCTGAGTTCGTCGGAGGCCCCCTCGTATTCGTCCACGGACCGACGGTGGATCTCCAGCCCTCGAACGAGATAATCGTCCAGCAGGGCATCTTCGCCGTAAAGCTCCGCCCCGCGACCGATGGCCCGAACGAAGTTGTCCTCCACCTGCCACCAGTTGTCCTCCGCCTGAGCGTAAGCGGCACCGAAGAGCACGCTGGCGTCGGAGGGGCCGTAGATGTGGGGGACTCCCCATTCATCCCTGAAGATGGTGATCTCCTGTCCGTCCACCGCCGGAACGGCCCCGTCCCCCTCCGAGCATCCGGAGGGAAGGAGAAAGGGGAGGGACACCAGAAGGGCGGAAATTGAGAACGGCTTGCTCATGGGTCTTCTCCGGAGCCGATGACCGTAAGCGCGGAATCGGCCGAGGGCCGGGCAGGGTTGACCCGGATAATAGGGTCCGCTGGGGAGACCCGCACTTGGCCAGGGCCGGGTCGTCCATCCCGAACCGCCCTCACTCCGACGCCAGGGCCCCCACCGGGTTCGTTCGGGCTGCCCGGGTCGCCGGGAGCAGCGCGGTGGCCAGCGCCACCACCACCACGACCCCGACGGTCATGACGTAGGTGGCGAGGTCCGTCGCCGCGACGCCGAAGAGGAGCCCCTGGAGAAACCGCCCAGCCAGCAGAGCCCCGAGTACGCCGACGGTTGCGCCGGCCAGGGTTAGGCCCAACGTGCGCCTCATTACGCCTCCCACGACCTCTCCGGCGTGGGCTCCCAGGGCGATTCGAACACCGATCTCCCGTCGTTGGTGCGAGACGGTGTAGGTGATGAGACCGTAGAGGCCCACCACGCTCAGAATCAGCGCCAGGGTGCCGAAGCCTCCCACCAGCGCCATGGCGAAGGTCCGGGAGGCAGTGTTCTCCTGGAAAGCGGCCTCCACGGTGGTGATGGACTGGGGCGGCAGTTGCGGGTCGAGCTCCAGGAGCGCTCTCCTCAGGCCCTCGGTGATGGCCGCCGGATCGGTTCCGTTGGCCGTTCGGGCCATCACGGTCATCCACGTGACCCAGGGCCAAACCCTCTGGGCAGCCGGAAGGTAGATCGCCGGCCGCGGCGAGACGTCGGGGCTCTCCAGCCGGGCGTCCTCCACTACACCCACGATCTCTCGCCACGGTGTGTCACCGACTCGGAAGGCGATCCTCTCTCCGATGGGATTTCCCCCGGGCCAGTGTTTCCGGGCCAAGGACTCGTTGATGATGACCACTGGCGTCGTTTCGGCCCGGTCGTTGGCGTCGAACGCCCGACCTCGGATCATCCGGCGGCCCAGGACCTCGAAGTACCCCGGCGTGACCGCGTGCATCTCCTCGTCGTCCTCCCGGCCGTTGGGATTCGACGCGACCCGCCCCTCGATGGCGAAACTGAAGGTCATGTCAGCCGACCAGCCGGGCGGCTGGGTGGTCCCTGCGGCGCCGGACACCGCCGGCATGCCCGCCACCCGATCCAAGAGCTGATCATAGAAGAGGACCTGCTCGGGTGTGCCGGGATACCGCTGGTTAGGCAGGTTCACGTCCATGAGGACCAGCCCCTGGGGATCGAACGCCAGCTCCGTGGCCTGGAGTGCACGGAAGGAGCGAACGAATAGACCAGCGCTGACCAGAAGCACCACGGAAAGGGCCACCTGAGCGGTCAGGAGCACACTCCTCACCCGCGCCTGGCCCGAGGCTGAACCGTCCCGCCCGCTTCGCAGGGCCGAAAGGAGGTCCGACCGGGACGCCTGGATGGCGGGGGCGAATCCGAACAGGAGGGCACACCCCAGGGCCGACAGGGCCGTGAAGCCGAACATGCGAACATCGATGGCGGCCCGGTCCAGGAGAGGGATGCTCCCGGGGGCGACGCTCAGGAGAACCTGCTGGAGAAGCGGGGCAAGGCCCGCGGCGCCGACGGCCCCCAAAGCGGCCAGGAGCACGCTCTCGGTGAGGAGCTGCCGGAGGATACGGCCTCGTCCTGCCCCCAAAGCCCCCCGGACCGCCATCTCCCGCTGTCGGGCCACCGCTCGGGCCAGGAGCAGGTTCGTGAGATTACCGCATGCGATGAGGAGCACCACGACCACTCCCCCGAGGAGCACCCAGAAAAGGGCGTCCACGTTCCGGGTGAGATCCTGGTGAAGGGGAACGACTCGAGCGCTCCAACCCGTCATCTCGGCAGGGTGTTCCTGGGCGATCTGGGCGGCGAGGGCCGTCATCTCGGCCTGCGCCGCCTCCACCGTGACCCCGGGAGCGAGCCGGGCCAACACATGGTAGTTGTGGCTGGTCCGCTCCGTTGCGTCGAACTCTCCGTCGGTGATGGGCCGCCAGAAGTCCACGCCTGTCGCCGGGAAGTCGAAGCCTGCGGGCATCACTCCCACGATGGTGTAGGGGACATCGTTCAGGAGAACCCTGCGGCCGAGAACTTCCGGGTCGGCTCCATATCGGGACTCCCAGAAGCCGTGGCTCAGGAGGGCCACGCCGCCGTCTACGGCATCCCGTTCCGTGAGGGTTCGCCCGATAGCTGGCGGAACGGTCAGGGCCCGGAGCACCTCGGGCTGGAGGCTGCTCGTGGCCACCTGCAGAGGATCCCCGTCGCCGGTCAGCGTCCTGGAGTAGGGAAGACTGTGGGCACCCAGCACCGAGAAGGCCCGGGCCCGCTCCTGCCAGTCGGTCACGTTTCCGGACGACACCACATTGCGAGGGGATCCCTGGGGCGAGGTTTCCCAGACCCCCACGAGCCGGTCCGGTTGAGGGTAGGGGAGGGGGGCGAGGAGCACTGCATACACCAGGCTGAAAATGGCCGTGGTGGCGCCGATTCCCAGGGCGAGGGTGAGTCCCGCCATGGAGGTGAAGGCCGGGGAGCGCAGAAGAACCCGGACCCCGTATCGGAGATCCTGGCGGATCTCGGAGATCCATTCCCTTCGCCGCTCTGTTCGGAGTTCAACGGTCGAGAGGTCTTCCATCTCACGGCGAACCTCCCCCAGATCCCCCATGCGTGCCCGGGCCGCAGCCCGCGCTTCATCCTCTCCCATGCCCTGCCGCATGTAGTCCTCCACTCTCATCTCCAGGTGATAGCGCAACTCCTCGTCGGCATCCTCCATGGGGTCCCGACGGATCACGCGGACCCAGCGGCGCCACCCCGGGGGTCTCGGCCCTCCCTTGCCAGATATTGCGCTCATCCCCTTTCCCTCCCCGGGTGCTCCGGCGCCGCCAGGGCCTTCGCCACCGTTTCCACCATCCGTTGCCATACCCGGGTCTTCTCTCCGAGCTGCCGCCGGCCCTTGGCGGTCAGCCGATAGAACTTCGCTCGCCGGTTGTTCTCGGATACGCCCCACTCCGACTCCACCCATCCCTTGGTCGACATGCGATGAAGGGCAGGATACAGGGAGCCTTCCTCCACCCGGAGGGCATCGTCAGTGGCCACCTCGATCCAGCGGGCAATGCCGTATCCGTGGCTGGGGTTCCAGGTGAGGGCTTTGAGGATCAGTAACTCGAGGGTGCCCTGAAGGAGTCCCCTGTCATCCTGAAACATCTTGTCTCCGGGTCTCGGGTGTGGCGCCCTGCCGAAACCATGTTCTCGGGAGGGTACACTTCCATAGACTCCGCAAGGGAAGAGAAGGTTTGAATCGAGGTCTGGTCGGACTTCTGTCTGGCTGATATCGCATCGATATCTTTCATTGGGGATTCCCATGCCCGAACTCGCCCTCAGGGGAGTGACCCCCTCCCTGCATCAGGCGCTCAAGGAGGCAGCCGAGCGAAACCACCGGAGTCTCAACGGAGAGGTCCTGGCCCGGTTGGAGGCTTCGGTCCGCGCGTCGTTGGTGGATGTGGATACTCTCCTCACCCGGATCGACGCCCGGAAAGGACGACTGGGCCTTTCCCTGCTGGACGACCAGGCGCTCCTGGAGCTCAAGGAAGAGGGGCGCCTGTGATCGTCGTGGACACGAACGTCATGGTCTACCTCCTCACCGGAGCCGGCCCGGGTGCGGAGGCGGCTCGCCTCCTCCGCCGGGACCCGGAGTGGGCCTCACCTCCTATCCTCCTGGGCGAGCTGCGGAACGTCCTGGCAGGTCTTCTCCCACAGGGCAGAGTGGAGGGGTCTGACGCCGTTGCGATCTGTGAGGATGCCGAGGCAATTCTGGGAGACCGGCTCGCATCCGTTCCAATCGCTCCGGTTCTGCGAACTGCAGGAGAAAGCGGACTGAGCGCCTATGATGCCGAGTTCGTGGTCCTTGCCCGGACCCTGGGGGTTCCTCTGATGACCGCGGACCAGGCCATTCTCGAGGGAGCCCCGGACGTAGCGGTGGGCCTATAGGGTGTGGTCCGGCGTTTCGCGAAATCGCCATCCGGTGCCACATGCTCGACTCCGGGTGGGGGCGACGGGACCCGGCTCGATCACCAGCCAGCAAGCCGCAAGATGAGGTTGTGGATAAGGGGTGGGCAGGGTCCCTCACCCCAACAACGTGCCGAGCTTCTGGAGCACTTCCTCCGTGACGTGGGGCGGGAGGGTCTCGATGAGGTCTGCCTGGCGCGCCCGCCAGTCCAGGCTCTTCACCTGGTCGGAGAGGATGACACCCTGGACCGCAGACCCAGAGGGCAGGGCCACCTCGAAGGGATACCCCTTCTCTTGGCTTGTGATGGGGCAGAGAATCGCCAGGCCGACGCGGCCGTTGTATGCCTGCGGGGAAAGAACCAGGGCCGGCCGCCGGCGCGCCTGCTCATGACCGGTCTGAGGATCGAATTGGAGCCAGACCGCGTCACCCCGGGAAGGCACGTATTCGTCCCTTACCACGATTCTCGTCCCTGGGGATCGCCAGTATCGACGGCGTCATGGCGGCTGTCCTCAGTGACCCCGTCGAGCAATTCGGCCAGAGAGTAGGGGCCGGCGGGGGCCGGCGTGATGATGAGTCGCCCGTCATCCAGGGTGAGATCGATCTCTGCCCCAGATCCGATGCCGGTCTCCCGGGCGAAGGCTGCGGGAATCCTCAACGCCAGAGAGTTCCCCCACTTCTGTACACGAAGACGCATGCCTCTCCTCAAGTGTATATACAATGAAGATACGTATGCGGGAGAGGGTGGACAATGATGGAAGATGCCCAGGGCAGGGGGCCGTGGAATGACGGTGTGGGCCAGGCCCCCGTATGGCGAGCGTATGAATCCGGTCGTGGCCGCCAGCGGGATTGGTGTTGTCCCTACCGCTCTGGGGAAAGAACCGCCAGGTGGGCTGCCGTTGCTCCCACGGCTGTTTCCATGCGCATGGACTGGTCGAGGGTGGCCATTGTGCCGCCGTGGTGC
>JBDHCH010000041.1:0-22082 GCA_039592115.1 Gemmatimonadota bacterium
CTTCCAACTCCTTTCCGGCTCGGAGCTTCGGGTACCTCACGCCCAAGTCAGGGGCCTTCGCCTGGCCCGCGGGGAGGTCGTCGAAGGGGAATTCTGGAATGAGGACCCCAATCGCACCCGCCTCTTCTTCGGCCCCACCGCCCGGAGTCTCCGGGGCGGGGAAGGCTACCTGGCGGTTTATGAGATTATCATGCCCTTCCTGGCCTTCGGCATCACCGACAATCTCCTGATCTCGGGAGGCACGCCCCTGATCTTCGGGGAGGGTGGAAGCCGGCCTTTCTGGGTGGCTCCGAAGGTGACCTTCCTGAATACGGGGGAGACGCAGGCCGCTGTCGGGGTCCTCGCCATGGCTGTGGAGGATGAGAGCGCTGGGATTCTCTACGGGGTTCTCTCCCGGGGGAGCCCGAATAGGGCCCTCTCGGTGGGCATCGGATACGGGTACGTGAACGACGAGATCGCTGACAGTCCGGCAGTCATGTTGGGCGGCGAGCTCCGGGTGGCCCGCAGGGTGAAACTCCTCACCGAAAACTACTTCTTCCCTGGTGGGGAGGGGCTTGTGTCGGTGGGACCCCGCTTCTTCGGCGAACGCCTTTCTGCCGATCTGGGCCTCGTGATGCCGGTGGGATCGGACGACACCTTCGTCTTCCCCCTCATCAACTTCGTCTGGAACTTCTGACCCCGTCCAACCGACCCATCCCCTCGCCCGCCCCCGTCGAGGATCTTCGGGGGTGGGCGATTCTCTCTCTCTAACCGTCGAGCTCAAGCGCAGGCTTGGCCACCAGGCCTTCCGGCCCGGCCAGGAGGGACTGGTTCGGGCGGTGATGGAGGGCAGGGATGCGCTGGGAATTCTCCCCACCGGCGGAGGGAAAAGCGTCTGTTTCCAGCTTCCAGCCTTCCTCCTTTCGGGAATGGTCCTGGTCGTAAGCCCGCTCATCTCCCTCATGGAAGACCAGGTGGGGCGGGCGCGGAAAGCGGGGCTCAGGGCCGACTTCCTGAGCTCTGCCACGCCACCGTCCCAGCGTGCGGCTGTAGTTGCGCGGGCGTTGGCCGGGGACACGGACCTTCTCCTGGTGGCCCCCGAACGGTTCCTGGTGACCGACTTCAAAACGCTCCTCCCCCGCCTCCCGGTGTCCCTGCTGGCCGTGGACGAAGCCCATTGTGTGAGCCAGTGGGGTCACGACTTCCGACCGGCGTACCTTCGCATCGGGGAAGTGCGGGAGGTCTTGCCCGTTCCGATCCTGGCCCTTACGGCCACCGCGACGCCCCGAGTGAGACGTGAAGTGACGACCTCCCTGCGGCTCCAGGATCCGGCTCGGGTTGTGGGGAGCTTCGACCGGCCGAACTTGTCCTGGGAAGTGAGGAGGGCCGGCGACCATGGGGAGAAGGTCCGGGTGGCGCACTCCCTCCTTCGGGCCCGAACCGGAGCGACCATCATCTATGCGTCTACCCGGAGGACCGTTGAGTCTGTTCGGCGGTTCCTGGCCTCCCGAGGACTCCCCGCTCTGGCGTATCATGCCGGCCTGTCTCCCGCGGGGAGGACCCAGGTCCAGAAACGGTTCCTGGAGGACGGTGGGCCGGTCGTGGTCGCCACGAATGCCTTCGGGATGGGCATCGACCGCCCCGATGTCCGGATGGTGGTCCACTACCAGTTGCCCGGGAGCCTCGAAGCCTACTACCAGGAAGCAGGACGGGGCGGTAGAGACGGTGAGGACGCTCGCTGTGTGGCCCTTTGGGGGCCGAAAGACCGGCGCATACATGACGCCTTCGCTTCCCACTCGTATCCCGGAGAACCCCTCCTCAGGGCGATCCTTGGATGGTTGGTCAACAACTTTCCGACGGAGACACCGGTCGAGATCGACACCCGGATGATGGGGAGAACACCCAAGTCGTTCGGGGGAGAGGAGGACGTCAGGGTGGCGCTGAGGGTCCTTGCCCAGGCGGGAGCACTCCTCCTGGACGGGGATGTCCTGACTGTGTTGGACCCTGATCCGGACTTCTCACCCGTGCGAGTGCTTCGCAAGGTCTCAGAGTCCCAGATTGTTGCCGTTGAGCGATACGCCAGAGGGCCCGGCTGCCGCAGGAGGGCCATTCTCAGGTACTTCGGGGAGACCGGGTCGGCCCCACGCTGTGGTCGGTGCGACAATTGTATTCGCCCGTTCCGTCGAAGGGTGGGAGAAGGGATCAGGCAGGCTCTGGTCTTCTCCAGACCGTGACGGACGGTCCTCTCCGAGGTCCGAGCCCTTTTTGCACGCGGGGCCGGACTGTAGGTTGAAATCTGATGACTCCATCCTGGCGGGGTGCGCCTGCCCCCCGCCAAGCCCTCGAGCGGAGGGATCCATGGATCGATACCTCACGGCTGAGCATCTGGGGTTCCAGGAGGAGGTTCGAGCGTTCGCCCGTGAAGAGGTCCTGCCCCTGGCAGGAGCACTCGATCGGGAAAGCCGGTTCCCCTGGGAGAACGTGAAGGCCATGGGGGAGAGGGGTTGGTTCGGGATTCCAATCCCAGAGAGGTACGGAGGGATGGGGAAGGACCATCTCTCCTACATCCTCGCTGTGGAGGAGTTGGCTCGGGTGGACGCCAGCCATTCCATCACGATCTCGGCCCACACCACGCTAGGCACGACGCCGATCGTCACCTTCGGTACCGAACAACAGAAGGAAACCTGGGTGCCGCTGCTGGCGGAGGGGCGGGTATTGGGTGGCTTCGGCCTAACCGAGCCTGGAGCGGGATCGGACGCATCCGGAACGAAGACACGGGCTGTCCGAGAGGAGGGCGGCTGGCGCCTGAACGGATCCAAGATCTTCATCACCCACGCTGGCGTCGGGGAGATATTCACCGTCACGGCCGTCACCACCCCGGACCGGGGGACCAAGGGGATTACGAGTTTCGTCGTCTGCAAGCCGACGGTGGATCTGGACCTGGCGGAGCAGGTGGGGGTAGGTCATTCTCCGAGCTTGGACTTCACCGAGGGAGTCCGGGCTGGAAAAAAAGAGGATAAACTGGGGTGGAGAGCATCCGACACGAGGGAGTTACATTTAGAGGATGCCTTCGTGCCGGCAGAGAACCAGTTGGGAAAAGAGGGCAGGGGCTTCATCAATTTCATGAAGACCCTGGACGCCGGCCGAGTTGGGGTCGCAGCCCTCTCCCTCGGGTTGGCGGAGGGAGCGTTCGACGAAGCGCTGCGTTATACGCAGAATCGCCAGCAGTTCGGACGGAAGATCTGGGATTTCCAGGCCGTCCAGTTCCGCCTGGCCGATCTCGCGACCGAGATTCAGGCGGGGAAGCACCTGACCTATCATGCGGCATGGCTGCAGGACCAGGGTCGCCCGTTCGGGAAGGAAGCCGCAATGGCGAAGCTCTACTGTTCCGAGCTCTGCATGCGGGCCACGACCCAGGCCGTCCAGCTCCTCGGGGGGGTGGGATATACCCAGGACTACCCCGTGGAACGGATGATGAGAGATGCCAAAGTCTGCGAGATCGGGGAAGGTACGAGTGAGATTCAGAGGATCGTGATCGGTCGGCACCTGGTGCGGGAGGCCTTCGGGAACTGAGGTACCCGGACAGGATGCGATTGCGTTGAGCGATCCTACAACAGGGTTGGAGCTGGCCCCGGCCACTGGGGCCCGTTTGGAATGGTCGGAATTCGCTCGAGGGCACGGGGTGTGCCGCTCTCGCGGGTCCGGGATTCCTCTCGGGACGCCGAGATAGACGGGGGCTGGCGCCCAGAGGAGTCATAGGTCCTTGAAAAGAGAGATTCTGATCAGCGCCACCCGGAAGGAGTCCTGGGTGGCGATCCTCGAAGACCGCAAATTGGTCGAGCTCATGTTCGACCGCCCCGACCAGGACCGTCTGGTGGGGGACATCTTCCTGGGGAAGGTGGAAGCCGTCCTCCCGGGGATCCAGGCGGCATTCGTCGACATTGGCACCGAAAAAGCCGGGTTTCTTCACGCCTCCGATCTGGACAACGGGGATGAAGACGATGACGAGAATGGGAACGGCGGTGGACGTCGACGAAAGCGGAAGGAGGTCCCGATCCAGGACCTGATCCGCCAGGGTCAGGAGATTCTGGTTCAGGTCACCAAGGAGCCCATTGGGACCAAAGGGCCTCGCCTCACCACCCAGATCTCCCTCCCCGGTCGGTTCCTCGTGTTCATGCCTGGTTCGGGTCATGTGGGAGTGAGCAAGAAGATCGAAGACCGGGGTGAGCGGTCCCGTCTGAGAAAGCTCGCCAAGGAGATCGTACCCAAGGGGAGCGGTGGCGTAATTGTGCGGACGGTGGGGGAGGAGCTGAACCAGAACACATTCCAGAAAGAGTTCAAACGCCTCCACCAGAGCTGGGAGAAGATTCAGAGGAAATCTGGATCCGTCGATGCGCCCGACCTCGTCCACGGCGAGGCGAAGCTCATCAGTGGCGTGATCCGGGACCTGTTCAGTGACAAGTTCGAATCGCTGACGGTGGACAACAAAGAGATCCACGCGGAGATCAGCCAGTACGTGAAGAACGTGGATCCGGATCTCCTGAGCCGCCTGGACCTCTATTCCGATCCCCTCCCCCTCTTCGACAAGTACGGTATCAACGAGGAGATCCACCTCGCCTTCCAGAAGAAGGTCAATCTCCCGTCCGGGGGATACATCATCGTCGAGCCCACCGAAGCGTTGGTGTCCATCGACGTGAACACCGGCCGCTTCACCGGGAAGAAGAAGAAGGATCCGGAGCACACGATTCTCAAGACGAACCTGGATGCCGCCAGGGAGATCGCGAAGCAACTCCGCCTGAGGGACATCGGCGGGATTGTAGTCTGCGACTTCATCGACATGGAGTCCCAGAAGAACCGGGATCGGGTCCTCCATGAGCTCCGGAGCCACCTGGGCCGGGACAGGGCCCGAACAAAAGCGTTCGAAGTATCGGACCTCGGGTTGGTCGAGATGACTCGTCAGCGGGTTCGGCCGTCGCTGTTCACAACTCTCACGGAGACCTGCACGCACTGCGGCGGGGCTGGTCGGGTCTACTCCCCTGCCACCGTGGTCCGCCGTGTGGAGCGGAGCCTGAACCGCGTGGCGGCCGAGGGGAAGGAGAAGCGCATCCTGGTGCGCATGCATCCCGAAGTGGCCCTTCAGATCCTGGAGCAGGAGGGGGACTTCCTGCGGGGAATCAGGAAGCGGACGGGCCTGAAGATCGACCTCCTGGACGATCCTCTGATGCGCCAGGACGAGTTTCGGCTTCTGGCCGGACCGGCGGAGACGGATATTACGGATCGCTACGTGACGGGCTAAGGAAGGTCTCTCCGCGTGGTTGTTCGGCGGACGGGACGCAGTTCTCCCCCGAGGGCCCCGGAAGGGTTGACCAACGCCCCTTCTTCCTTACTTTTCACAGGCTATACGGTTCGCAGAGAATTCTGACTTGAGGGCCCTATGTACGCGGTATTCAGGACGGGCGGGAAACAGTTTCGGGCGGAACTCGGAAAAAAGATCCGGGTGCCGTCCATGGACGTCGAGCCCGGTGAATCCATCACGTTCGACGACGTGCTCCTGGCCTCCGATGGGAACGAGGTCCAGGTCGGTGCGCCAACGGTGGATGGTGCCAAGGTCAAGGCCGAGATCCTCCGCCACGGCAGGGACAAGAAGATCATCGTCTTCAAGCGGAAGCGCCGGAAGAACTACCGTCGTAAGCAAGGGCATCGTCAGGGATTCACCGAGGTGCGGGTGGACGAGATTCTCGTCTGATTCCCTTCGGCCGGTGGCCGAGAGGGTTCTTGGAGGGTTAGATGGCTCATAAAAAAGGCGTAGGCTCCAGTCGAAACGGTCGGGATAGCAACCCGAAGTTCCTGGGTGTCAAGCGATATGGCGGTGAAGAGGTCCAGGCCGGTGGCATCATCGTTCGCCAGCGGGGCACGAAGTTCCATCCTGGACGGAACGTCGGAAGGGGCAACGACGACACGCTCTTCGCCAAAATCGATGGCGTAGTGACCTTCGAAACCCGCAGGAATCGCAAGCAGGTGTCGGTCTACCCAACGGAATAATTCGAACCGCAGCATTGGACGGTCCGTCCCTGGATGGTATTTTTTATCTAGGGCGGACCTTTTTGCATAGCTGTCGGTAACAAGCTCAACACCGGTAACTGACGAGTGTGGGTACCCATGTGGGCGCCCCGATTTTCCCCTGATTTTGAATCCCATGGGATCCGAAATCCTTCACGGGGCAAATGAGTGAGTCCGGAGGTGAAACATGCTCAGAAAAACAGATAGGGATGTGGTTCGAAGACCGGGTTTCCCGGTCTCTACTTACGCCCGACTCGATAAAGAAGACCTTCTTCGCCAGACTGGCTTCGATCCGCTGGCACTTCGGCGACGTATCCTCATCGTCGGGAGCGGATTCCTCCTTATCCTCTTCCTCCTGGCTTTTGGAGCGCCCGAGGAAGAGGGCTTCACGATGGCGCCCCAGGTGGCCCAGATCGCTTCATCTCTCTCCCTCCCGCTGGAAGTGAACCAGCAGGTGGAGAGTTGGATGGAGCGGTATCTCACCGACCAGCGGCCCATATTCGAGCGGTATTTGGAGCGGGAAGGGCTCTACTCCGAGATGATACGGAAGGCCCTGCGCTCCCGTGGGATGCCCGATGAGTTGTTGTACCTCGCTGCCATCGAGTCCGGATTCACGCCGGGGGCGAGGTCCAGGGTGTCAGCCATAGGTATGTGGCAATTCATGGGCCCCACCGCACAGGCGTATGGCCTGCGCATCGATGGATATGTGGACGAGCGCAGGGATCCCGTCAGGGCTACAGGCGCGGCGCTGGATTACCTGCAGGCTCTCCACCTTCGTTTCGGATCCTGGTACCTGGCGGCGGCGGCCTACAATGCCGGCCCGAGCCGGGTCGCGGAGGTTCTGAAGCGTCATGCCGGAGACCAGGCGGGTGAGGAAGAGCTCTACTGGGAGATCGTGGAGCACCTTCCAGTTGAAACCAGGGTTTATGTGCCGAAGATGCTGGCGGCCATTCTCCTTGCCCAGGCGGCCGAGGAGTATGGGTTCGACGTGCAGCGGGCGGATCCGGTCCGGTTCGACCGAGTGTGGGTCCCGGGCGGGACCAGCCTCAAGGCTGTCGCTGCCGCGATCGAGGCCCCCGTGTCCAGGATCAGGGAGCTCAACCCTCACCTCCTCACCGGCGTAACCCCGCCAGGGGAGCCCTTCGGGATTCGGGTGCCCCCGGGGCAATCTCCCCTTGTGGTGGCTTCCCTCGGGAACCGCTGGCGGGTGGTTCGTGTGGACGATTGATGGGGTAACCGATCGTCAACCCGGCTTTTCGAAGACAACGCGAAAGCCCCGATCCAACCTGGATCGGGGCTTCTTCTTATCTTTCGCTCAACCCAGGGGGTCAGCCCCCTCTCGATTGCGCCTCCCGGGCAGAGGCGATGATCCGCCAGATGACATCCCGTGTGAGTTCCTCGTCCACCCCCCGCGCTCTCGCCATCTCCGCGGCCCGTCGGACAACCGCAGCCTCCCGGGAAGGATCCAGCACCGGTAGCCCGGCCGCCGCCTTAAACCGCCCAACCGCCAGGACCAGGGCCTTTCTCTCCTCGATCAGGTCCACCAGAGCCTCGTCCACCTCCATGATGCGCTTCCTCAGGGCTTCCAGGCGTTCCGACCCTCCCGCTTGACTTACGCCGTCCGTTGATGGACCCCCGTCAACCACCATCGCTCACCCTCCCTTGTTCCGATTGCTTCTCCCCCGCTTTCACGTGGGATCCCCTCCGTCCCTGGCCGTGGCCAGGAAGGCCTCCGCACTTCCCGGATCCGGGTCCCTCGTGAGGTACGTGACCCCGATGAGGACGGGGAGATGGACCATGAGGCCCAGGATGCCCTCATGGAGGTCCCAGGGCCTCAGGTGACCGTTGAAGAAGAAGAACAGCGTCACCGCGGAACCGGCGACCAGTCCGGCAATGACCGCCGGAGTCGTAGCTCGCCTCCAATACAGAGCAGCCACCAGCGGGGGCGTGAATTGGGCGATGATCCCGTAGGAGCTCAGGAGAAGGACCACCAGGGATACGCCTTCATAGAGGGCGAAGAAATACGCGACGGCTCCCATTCCAACCACGAGGCCACGCATGAGGAGGCGCTGCTGTCGATCATTCAGGGCCTTGAACTTCCCCACCCCGTCTTCCACCGCCACCGACGCGCCGGCGTGGAGGAGCGCATCGCCCGTGGACATGGACGCCGAGAGAGCTCCAGCGCAGAACAGACCCACCACCAGGGCGGGTAGCTCGCTCCTCAGAATCATGAACGGGAGGATGAAGTCCGACTCTGGAGGAGCCTCGGGGAAGAGGACTCCGGCGAACCCGATGATGAACACCGGGATCAGGAAGAGCTGGAAGGTGGGGAATAGAACCACGGTCCTGCGGATCGTGGTATCATCCTTCGCTGTGAACGCCTTCATGAAGAGGTGCGGCCACATGGCCACCCCGATGGCACTGATGAGGATCGCCGTCGAGTAACCTCCCCAGGTCCAGGCCTCCCCCGTCGCCGTCAACCCGGGCACCGTGAGAAGCTCCGGCCGTTCTGCGGCGATGCGGGTGAACATGTCCCCCACCCCGCCGTACAGGCGGAAGGGGAGGTAAATCCCGAGGGTCCATGCGATGATGAGCATGAACACACCCTGGAACGTGTTCGTCCAACCCACAGCCGCGACGCCGCTGGTCAGGACGTAGAGCAGGACGATCCCGTAGGCCACTCCCGCGCCCAGCCAAAGAGGGATGTGTCCGTCGGTCACAGCCTCGATGACGATTCCGGCACCCCTCATCTGGAGGGTGATGTAGGGGATGAAGGCCAACACGGTCAGGGCCGCCATCAATACCGAGAGGAACCGGGAGGGAAACCGGCCGACCAGTAATTGTGCCTGGGTTACATACCCGTAGGCCCTTCCCAACCGGGCAGCTCGGGGCCCCATGGAATACCAGGGGGCCATCCCGAGGACGCCGTAGGAAAGGATGTAGAAGGCTGCAGCCCCTCTGGAGTAGGCCCATCCCGGCCCTCCCAGGAAGGCGAAGGCCGAGAACATGGTGGCCCCGAAGATGAAATACATGATCAGGAGGCCGAAGGCTCGGTCTCCGGCCACATACCCCGTGACGCTCTTCGAGGCTCGACGCCCTGCCCGGAGGCCGATCCCCAGGGTGACGCACAGGTAGAGGGCAATGATGATCCCGATGAGGTGCCAGCGTTCCATCACTCCCCCTCCCCATTCGTCGGCGCGTCCGGGCCTGGCGCTGTGAGGGGGTCCTCCGATTTCCCGGAAGCGGACACCCTCCGAGCCCGGCCTTCCGCTGAATCAACCGCCACCAGGATCAGGAATGATAGGACCACCCAGGCGGCGATCCACACCATGGAGAAGGGGAGACCCAGAATCAGGGGGAAGATTCGGTTTCCGGGGGTCATTCCCGGCCATGTGACGGCTATGATGAACAGCAGGAAGAAGACGATCGCTCCCCCGCGAACCCAACGAATGTTCACTTCCCCTCCAGGTCAAAGGCCGTGGCGATCTCCTCCAACGCTCCGGTCAGTTCGTCGATCAGAGTGCGCGTCGCCGACGGAGTGAGTCCGTCGGGTCCGACCTGACCCCTGAGGATTCGGATGCGCGTGGCGGCGCTACGAACTCGGTTGGCGGGGTCCACCGGAGCGAGGTCCGGGAAGAGGTCTTCCTTTCGCATTGGGTCTGCCCTCTATGTTGGGTAGTTGCGACCATCCAACCGGCGAAGCTCGGCCGGCCCCCCTCCGCCTTACAGCTTGGACGCCGGGGAACTGGAAGTCCTAGAAGGCGGGCCCTGAAAGGACCGAGGGGGGTCTCTCTCCCTGGGCCCATGGCGTGTCGGCCCGGGTCTTCCCCGAGCCGGGGGCTGGCGCGTTTCGGGTCCGGCCTCCCCGGAGGAAGCCGTCCAGAAAGATCCCGGCCAGATGATCCGCAAGCTCTTCTGTCGGGAGGTCCCGCTGGGGCCGGTGCCACTGGTACATCCACGTCAGGATTCCGAAGAGGGCCATGGCCGATGCCCTCAGTTCCTTCCGAGACTGGTCCGGGCGAAGCTCCCGAAGGGTCCGGAGGACCACCGCCGCATATTCTCTTTGGCGCGCGAGGATGTCCGCCCGAAATCTACCCGAGAGGGATTCCCACTCCTGAGCCAGGACCCTCATCTCGTCCCGGTGCCCCATGAAGAACTGCAGGTGGCTCCTGATGATCGTACGGATCCTGCCCGCCGGATCGTTGACCCCTGCAGCCGCCTTTCTTACCACGGCGAGGAGGGAGACCAGACAGTGGTCCAGGATGAGGAAGAGGAGCTCTTCTTTGCTCTTGAAGTAGTAATACAACCCCGCGGGGCTTACCCCGGTCGCGGCAGCCACGTCCCTCACGCTGGCATGGTGATAGCCCTTCTCCGCGAAGATTCCGCAGGCGCTTTCCAGAATCTGTACCAGCTTCTCGTCGTAGCGCTCCTGTCGCTCCCGCAACATCCCCTCCGGCGTTCGAGCTCGGGCTTCCGAAGTCCCTTTTTGGCGTTGTCCGCTGAGCGGGGAAGCTCCTCCGCACCAAGTTCGGGTAGAGGACACTCCTTCCCTCGCCGGAGCCGAGCCCCCATACTTCAAAAGGAATTCGAACAGTTGATCGGCAACCTACCGGGGGTGCAAGGGGGGGGCAAGGAAGGGGCAGGATCGGGTACGGCCCTTGCACATGGATCTCGGAGTGGTCGGGCATGTCCCTGGGACCTTTGCGGGTGTCTAAATGATGTGTAGCGTGGATCGTTATCTTCCGGCACTGGGAGTGTGTGTCGCCTGGACACTCTCCTTGTCAGCCTGTGAGGACATGGGCAACGATCCGTTGGCGATGGCCGTGGCCCCTGAGACTCACGGGGCGGTCCTCCTCTCGGACGGGCTGCCCACGGCCCCAGAGCTGTTCTCAGAACATGACCTCGTCGGACAGGGCGGAGAGGAGTTGAACGGCTGGTGGGACTCCTGGGACCTGGACCGGAGAGACGGCCGACGGATCAGGACCGAGCTCTATCCCTCTCTCGCTGGACGCCTGTTCCCTTATCTGCTGGAAGACGGGGTGGCCGATCTTCTGGCCCGGAACGAGAAGAGCCTCAGGGCCGTCCAGTCTGCCGAGATCCTCCTGGTGGCCAAAGCGGTGGAGGCCGCTACCGAGCACGCCTGGCATCTCCATAACCTGGCCGTCTCAGCCCTTGAACGAGGGAGGGGAGAGTTGGCGCTGGTCCATGCCTTCGCCTCGGCAGATGCCATCCGGGAGGTCAGCCCGGAGCAGGTGGCCGGCGCCCTCCTCCACCAGGCCAGAGAGGCACTGAGAAGAAACAAGGATGCCGAGTCGTATTCGGAGGAAGAGCTGATCCGGATTCGGCGACTGACCGGTGGGGCCGAACAGGCCCTGGAGGCAGGGGACTATCCTCGAGCGATTCGTCGGGCTTACTATGCATGTCAGCTCCTGGGAGCGGGCCCGGGCTGAAGCGACGGCGTCGCGCTCGGAACCTCTTCCGCTCCCGGGGTCGTTCCGGGGAGCGGTTTTCTTTTCAAGTCGCAGGACTGAGGGTTACCATCCCCATGGGAGAGTGCGGGAGATGTACGGTCACCAGAGAATCATCACGGCAATAGGCTTTCTGACCTTCCTGAGCCCTTCATTCCTCCTTGGGCAGGAAGGTCCCTCCGGACCCGTGTATCGTGTGCCCGTTCAGGGCGTCATCGAGCTGGGTTTGGCACCGTTCGTGGAGCGGAGCATCGAGGAGGCTCAACACTCGGGGGCCGCTGCGGTCGTCCTGGAGCTGGAGACGCCGGGAGGGCGGGTGGATGCGGCGGAACGCATCGCGAACGCGATCGGGGATTCCGACGTCCCGGTCTATGCCTTCATCAACCGACATGCCTATTCCGCCGGAGCCCTTATCGCCCTGGCGACCGACGGAATCTACATGCGCCCCGGGTCCGTGATAGGTGCCGCGACCCCGGTGGTTGGGTCCGGTGAGAAAGCCCCGGAGAAGATCGTCTCGGCCATGCGAGGCCAGATGCGGGCGTTGGCGGAAGCCCGAGGGTTGGATCCGGACGTGGCCGAGGCCATGGTGGACGAGGCGATTGAAATCGACGGGGTGGTCGACGCCGGGAAGCTCCTGACCCTGACCACCTCCGAAGCCGTGGGCCTCGATTACGCCTCGGAGGTCGAGGACTGGGAAGGCCTCCTGCAGGAGCTGAACCTGTCCGGTGCACCGGTCCAGGTCATGGGCGTGAACTGGGCCGAGCGGATTGTCCGTTTCCTCTCCAACCCCATCGTCGCACCATTTCTCCTTTCCCTTGGGTTCCTCGGCCTCATCGCCGAAATCAAGTCCCCGGGGTTGGGTCTGGCTGGGTTGGCCGGGCTTCTCTCCCTCTCCCTCTTTTTCGGTTCCCACATGATCCTGGGATTGGCGGGGATCGAAGACCTGATCCTGTTCGGAGCAGGAGTGGTCCTGATCGGAGTGGAGATCTTCATCATCCCGGGCTTCGGCCTCTTCGGGGTCCTTGGGGGAGTAGGGGTCCTGGCGGGCGTCTATCTCAGCCTGGTGGGCGGGATCCCCACTGTACCGGATTTTGCACAAGCAGGGGCCATCCTCTCCACCAGTATCCTGATCATTCTCCTCACCTCCTGGGCCCTCCTCCGGCACCTCCCGCAAAGCAATCGCCTCACCCGGAGCGGGGTATTCCTGGTTACCAAGGGTGACCGGGAAGACGGATGGGCCTCGGCCGAGCGCCGTCCCGACCTGGTGGGCCGCGAGGGTGTGGCCCTCACCGACCTCCGGCCCTCCGGCACCGTTCTCATCGGGGAGGAGCGTGTGGATGCAGTGTCCGAATCTGAATGGATCGAAGACGGGACTGCGGTCAAAGTTGTAAGTTCCGAGGGGTACCGACATGTGGTCCGGCCTCTCCGGGCCATGGGGAAAATGTCCGAAGAAGAAGAGGGCTCTGACGTGTGAGTGTGCCTGCAACAGGCACGGGACAGAACATGCGGCGAATGGATCCATAACCCGGGGCCCGGAAGGGTCGGGCCTGGTTTCAAAGGAGGAATGGGAAAATGCAGGATGAGTTTTTGGTAACCACCACCTTCTTCCTCGTAGGGGCCGTCGTCATCCTTTCCATCATCGCCTGGGCCATCCCGGTGCGCTTGTGGATTGAGGCCATCTCTGCGGGGGTTCGGGTGGGAATCGGCTACCTGGTCGGAATGCGCCTCCGTAAGGTCAGCCCTCCCGCAGTCGTGCGACCCCTCATCTGGGCCAACAAGGCCGGGCTGGATCTTCAGATCGGCGACCTGGAAGCCCACTACCTGGCCGGGGGTTCCGTGGACCGAGTGGTCCGGGCCATGATCAGCGCCGACAAGGCGAACATCGATCTCTCCTTCCGGCAGGCCGCCGCCATCGACCTGGCGGGTCGGGACGTTCTTGAGGCGGTGCAGGTGTCGGTGAACCCAAAGGTCATCAACACCCCGAGGGTGGCGGCCATGGCCAAGGACGGCATCCAGCTCATTGCAGTGGCACGGGTCACCGTCCGAGCCAACATCGACCGTCTCGTGGGTGGGGCAGGGGAGGAGACCATCTTGGCCCGGGTCGGCGAAGGGATCGTGTCCACCATTGGGTCGTCGGACACCCACAAGGCGGTCCTCCAGGATCCGGACAACATCTCAAAGACCGTGCTGGCCAAGGGATTGGACTCGGGGACGGCGTTCGAGATCCTCTCCATCGACATCGCCGACGTGGACGTCGGGAAGAACATCGGGGCCGAGCTCCAGACCGATCAGGCGGAAGCCGACAAGCGGGTGGCCCAGGCCCGGGCCGAGGAGCGGCGGGCCATGGCCGTGGCCCAGGAGCAGGAGATGAAGGCCCAGGTGGTTGAGATGCGCGCCCGCCTGGTGGAAGCCGAGGCCCAGATTCCCATGGCTATGGCCGGCGCTTTCCAGAGCGGCAACCTTGGGGTCATGGACTACATGAAGTACCGGAACATTCAGTCCGATACGGCTATGCGGCAGTCCATCGCCGGAGAGGACGATTCACCCACCGAGGAGTCCCGGAGCTAAGCGATGGACGGGATTCCCGGCGAGCTGATCTTCGTTCTCATCTTCATCGGGTTCAGTATCCTGGAGGGAGTGGGGCGAAGGCGGAAGGCCCAGCAGAAGAAGGGTGGGGCGCCGGAGAGGCCTTCGGCGCCCCGCCAAAGGGTCCCGCAGCGACCTCACCGGGACCGTGTCGAGCCCACTGCCGGGACTGTGGATGCGGATAGACCGCCCGCACCAGTGAGAGACGGGAAGCTGGAGGGATCCGAAGGGCTGATCCCACAGGACGTGTGGGATGAGATTCTGGGATTGGCCCGTGGCTCCAAACCGGAGCCGAGGAGGCCGGCCGAGAGGCCTGAGCCACACCCACCCACCAGGAGTGCAGACGAGGGGGACGGAGCACTCCACACGTCGGAAGCTCGGAGTCTGGAGCCGTTGAACGTGGAGGATGGGCGGATGGTCTCCCGTCCGGAGCGGGCGGTTGTTCTGGCCGGCACCGAGGAGGCAGCCCGTCCACCTGCACGGCCATCCTCGACAGACCTTCAAGCCTCAGGAGCCAAGGCCGTTGCTGCGGCCAAGGGCAAGCGCCACTCCGTGGTCGCGGAGGTCGGGATGTCCCCCGCAGGCGGGTTCAGGGCGAGAAATCTCTTTCTCGAGGGGACCTCGGAGGATCTCCGGAAAGCCATCATCCTTACGGAGGTTCTGGGCTCCCCGGTCAGCATGCGGGAATGAGACCGCCCGGAGTACCGATCAGTCCGGAGGAGGCGTTTCCGGGTGGTTGGCGGCGATGGCTTCCACGATTCGGCCGTTCCCCAACATCGTGACATTCAAGACTTCCTCCCCTTCCTCCAAAACCCCGTCAACGCGGAGACCGTCCCCACCGAACCTTCGCACCGTGTGGTCGATGACCATGATAGGCATCCTGATCCACCACCGCTGAATCACCCACGCTCCGCTCGGCAGAATCCCAAAATCGACTCTTCCTCTTGCCACCCCTTGAGCCTCGGCCCAAGGCACCCAGGTGTACTGGAACTCCAGGAGGTCGAGGGTCGCCGTGGCTCGGTCGAGCCAGAAGGTCCCCCGAATGTCGGGAACATTCCTGTCCCGAACCGGCTCGAAGGCCAACCCGATGCGGTCGGCGTCCTCAGAGTCTTCGACCAGGTGGAAGCAATGCGTGTCCAGGAATGGGTCTGACAAGAGGACCCGGGCATCCGGCCCGAAGTAGTCGTAGCTCCCGCTCTCGTGCCGCCTTACGTAACCCGACTCCAGGAGATCGTCGGCGGGGAGGCTGCGGATCGGGGTTTGGCCCATGAGCGTTGCCATCTCCCGGATCCCCTCCCTCACCACTCGTCCGTCCCGGTCCAACTCCTTCCGGTAGCGGGCGACCCGGAATCGGAGGAATCCCCCCTTCGAGGCCCACTCCTGGTTTTCGAGGGCCTTCCTCGCCTCCTCCCAGACGCGGGCCACTCTGAGACCCTCGTCCGGCCGGACGATACATTGGGTCTTCCCCTCGACGGAGATCCCCTCCAGCTCGATGGGCGTCTGGACCGTCTCCAACGGGATCTCGAGGGGTTGGCCCGGAGAGAGGAGGAAAGGAGGTGAGGTGACGGTTCGGTATCCGATCTTTTCGGCCCTGAGGGAGAAGCGGCCCACCCGGACTGTCGGGATGCTGAAGTACCCCTCCTCATCGGTCAAGACCCCGCCTCGGACATCCTCCTCGGCATCCAGGAGAAGGACAAGAGCACCCTGGATCGGGCTTCCAGTCTCGGCCTCCGATAGACGTCCGGTTACCGATTGGGCGGTCAAGCAAAAGGGGTGCCCCAAGAGGGAGGCAACGACGAGGGCGGTGGGAAGACCAGGGAACCGCGGGGTGGTTCGCGTCCGACAGCGTTCGCCGTCGAGCGCCCGAGGGAGGTGATTCCAGGACCCTGCATGCGGCTGGAGCATCCCATTCCCTCCTGTATGAATCAAGATGGGTTGAAAACCTACCCTCCGCTCCCTCCCTGGCGTGTCCATAGGACGATTACGCCGCACCCGGCATTAGGCCCATTGAAGTCGGGAGGAATCTCCGCCGGAGACCGGTAAACCTCGATGGCCGTGACGTCGAAGGCTTCCAGGATCTCGTTCAAGGCTGCCGGGTCCGCCCCTCCGCTCTGAAGTCCCCCCGTCCTCACCAGTTGCCGGTCCTGGTAGACCATTGGCCAGCAGATATCCCCGAACCGCTCTCCAGTTCTGAAGTATACGCCCTGTTCTCCGACCTGTGTCTCGACGACTCGGGTGGCCGGCATGCTCCAGAAGAGATCTGTGAGACGGTTGGGGAGCCGCTCGTCCATGATCTCCGGCGTGATGAAGGTCCCGGTGTCCAGACCCTTGGTCATCCGCTCGTAGAACCCCTGCAGCTCCAGGTGATACGTCCGGGCCTCGGCCGTCACCACGATCGGCTCCATCGCCAGGGCCTCCGGGGCCATCTTCACTTCCACCACCGTCAACTTCCCGGGGAAGACGTCCACCTCCTCGGCCTGGAGTGGGGAGTATCCCAGGGCTCGGGCGGAAAGGGCATAGCTCCCGGGTATCCGCGTCTGCATCCGGAAGAACCCCCGATCGTTCGTGGTTCCTGTGATGCGGATGGTACCGGGGGTTTGGAGGAGGGCCACTTCCGCAGCCCGAACAGGTTCCCGTGACTCCGGATCGATGAGATACCCCTGCACACCCTGGATCCCGACACCGCCCGTGGACGAAGTGGCCGCGGTCCTGGGATTCAGCATCCCAGCAGGCAGCTCGATCTCCAGATCGACCGCCCTGTACGCGTCCATGGGGACCCTGATGTGGACCGTGTCACTCTCCTGGTCCAGGAACTCGGCCTGCACGATGATGAGCTGTTCCGCCGGAACACCGCAGGTGGAAAACCGCCCGTCGCCCCGCGTCGAGACTTCCAACCAGGCGTCTCTGGCTCCCTCGATCCGGGTGACCCCCACGATCTCCTGCCACTTGAGACTGACGGTCGCCCGTGGAACGACCTCTCCGCTGGTCTTGTCGTGAACCACGCCGGTGATCACCGCGGAACCCTCTGCCCGCTCTTCTCCTCGGCATGCCTCCAGAAGGATGCTCCCGGTTGCGGGTACGCCGAGGAGAATATCGGATATATCGCCGGCATGGACCTCCACCTCCACTCCGGGCGCGATCACTCCGAGAGTGTCCAGCCGGGGGTGGGTGAACGCGGCTGTGAAGACGCCTTCTCGTACATCCTCCAGAAAAAAGAACCCGTCCTCATCGGTGACGACCGAGTGGGAGGTGCCCGAGAGGTAAACTTTGGCCCCTTCCAGGGGTCCGTACCGGGTGCTATCCCATACGAGGCCCGAAACGAACCCCCGCTCGACCTGGCTGATCCGTTGGCGGTCGAGGGTGGAGATCTGGGCCACTTCTGCTCCCGCCTCCCGGATGCCGGCCACGTAAACGCCCGACCGGCCTCCCCGGGCCATGGAGAGATCCTGGGCCAGACGGGGCATCCGGATCCACCACTTCCTCACGATCCAGGCCCCGTTGGGCAACCCCTCGAACTCCACTCTCCCCTGCGCCACCCCTCTGGCCTCCTGGTACTCGGCCCACGTGTACCCGAACTCCAGGAACTGGAGGGCCGCGGTTTCCCGGTCCAGCCAGAGGGTTCCCTCGATGTCGGGCTGGTCCGTGTCCCGGACAGGTTCGAAGGCCAGACCCAACGCTCCTGGACGATCCACCTCGGATCGGAGGCGGAAACAATGGGTGTCCAGGAACTCGTCCGATAGCAAGACGGCGGCGTCAGGGCCGTAGTACTCCCACCCGCCGTCTTCCAGGCGCTGGATGAAGCCCTCCTCCATCAACTCTGCTGCCGGCCGGCTCCGGATGGGGCTCCTGGCGACCCCCGAGGTCACGCGGCGGGTTTCGCCTTCCACCCGTCGGGCGTCGGGGCCCATGTCCCGTTCGTAATTCAAGACCTGGAAGCGGTACATCCCCTCCTGGTCTGTCCACTCCTGGACCGTGAGCGCCTTCCTGGCCTCCTCCCAGGCCCGTGCGACCTCCATCCCCTCTCCGGGTCGGACCACGCACTGTTGCTCCCCCTCCACCCGAAGCTCCTCGAGTTGGATCGCCGTCTCCGCGGTCTCCAGGCGAAGGCCGAAGATCTGGCTCTGTGCCAGCTCTATTGGATCGGATGCGACGGTTTCGTACCCGATCCGGTCCGCGCGTACGACATACACACCGGACTTCGGCGCTCGGAGGATGAAGCGGCCCTTGGCGTTGGTGAGATACCCGTCGAGCTGTTCCTCCCGGTCTCCCAGGAGGAGGACCAAGGCGCCTTCGATGGGTGCCAGGGTCTCCCGATCCAGGAGCTGCCCCTGGACGGTCTGGGCGCCGAGGGCCTGGGGTCCCCCGGGCGCGATCGCTGTGAAGACCAGGAAGAGGAGGGGAAGGGCTCTTTGCCCTCCCCCCCCGAACTCGAGCATGCGGATCATATCGTGTCGGGTGGGTGCCCGCTCCTTACATCTGTCCGGAAGCCATCTTCCGGAGAACAGTGTGCAGAATTCCGCCATTCTGGTAGTACTCGATCTCCACCTGAGAATCCAAGCGGACATCTACCTCGAATTCCGCCGAGGAGCCATCCTCCCGCCTTGCCTTGACCGTCACGGATCCACTCGGCTCCAGCCCTTCCTCGATCCCCACCACATCGAACACCTCCCTCCCCGTGAGGCCCAGTCCCTTCGCCGAATCTCCCGCCTTGAACTGGAGCGGCAGGACTCCCATCCCCACAAGGTTACTACGGTGGATCCGTTCGTAGCTTTCGGTGATGACCGCTTTCACGCCGAGGAGGGCGGTGCCCTTGGCGGCCCAGTCTCGGGAGCTTCCCGTGCCGTACTCCTTCCCGGCGAGGATCAGCAGAGGCGTCCCCTCGGCCTGGTAGGCCATGGAAGCTTCATAGATGGATGTAGTCTCACCCTCCGGGAATTTTACGGTATACCCACCCTCCCTGTCTTCCAGGAGGAGATTCCGAATGCGGACGTTCCCGAATGTCCCCCGCATCATCACCTCGTGGTTCCCTCTCCGGGAGCCGAAAGTATTGAATTGGAATGGCTCGACTCCCTTGGCCAAAAGGTACTCGCCTCCCGGCTCGTCCTTCGGAATCGCCCCGGCCGGAGAGATGTGATCCGTGGTCACGGTGTCCCCCAGGACCGCGAGGGCCCGGGCTCCTGAGATGTCCGCGAGGGCCGGCACCTCGAGCCCCATGCCGTGGAAGAACGGCGGGTCCTGGATGTACGTGGAATCCTCGTCCCAGGCGTACAGGTGGCTCTCTTCGGGGATGGGGAGCGCCTGCCACTCGGCGTCTCCCTCGAACACACTTCCGTAGCGTTCCTTGAACATCTCCGGTTTCAGAGACTGAGCGACGGTTTCCCGGATCTCTTCCGGGGTCGGCCAGATGTCGGCAAGGAAAACGGGTCTTCCTTCCTGGTCGTGGGCCAGGGGCTCGCTGTAGACATCCAGGTCGATGCGTCCCGCCAGGGCGAACGCCACCACGAGGATTGGAGAGGCCAGGTAATTGGCCCTGACGCTCGAGTGAACCCTGGCCTCGAAGTTCCGGTTACCGCTGAGGATAGACGTCACCACCAGACCGTTGTCCGTCACGGCGTTTTGGATCGGCTCAGGGAGCGGCCCCGAGTTCCCGATGCAGGTGGTGCACCCGTATCCCACCACATGGAATTTGAGCTGTTCGAGGTAGGGAAGAAGGCCGGCCGCGTTCAGGTAATCCGTCACGACCTGAGATCCCGGGGCCAGACTTGTCTTCACCCAAGGCTTGACTTCGAGCCCCCGTTCGACCGCCTTCTTGGCCAGGAGTCCGGCGCCCACCATGACGGAGGGGTTGGACGTGTTGGTGCATGAGGTGATCGCAGCGATAACGATGCTGCCGTCTCCAACTTCCGCAGGCCCGTCATCGAGAGAAACCGTGACGGTGCGCTGGATGTCTGCTCCCAGGGCGGTTCCTCCCTCACCCTCCCAGACGCCCAAGGAATAGCCGGAGGGTACCAGCTTGGGAAGATCGTCGTCGAAGGCCTTTCTGAGGCCCGTGAGGGGAATCCGATCCTGGGGCCGCTTCGGACCGGCCACGCTCGGCTCGATGGCGCTCATGTCCAACTCGAGGACCGCCGTGTACTCCGGGTCCGGGGTGTCGGCGGTGTGGAAGAGCCCCATCTCCTTGCTCACGCGCTCCACCCGTTCCACCAACTCGGGGCTCCGGCCCGTGCCGGAAAGGAAGCCGAGGGTAACGTCGTCGACCGGGAAGAAACCGATGGTCGCTCCGTACTCGGGGCCCATGTTGGCCAGGGTGGCCCGGTCCGGAAGGGTCATCCTCGAGAGCCCGGGGCCGAAATATTCCACGAATCGTCCAACGACGCCGTGGGCTCGGAGCATCTCCACCACCCGAAGCACCAGGTCCGTCGCAGTGGCACCCTCGGGGAGCTCTCCGGTGAGCTTCACGCCCACCACCTCCGGAAGAAGCATGTAGTATGGCTGGCCCAGAAGAACCGCCTCGGCCTCGATTCCTCCCACTCCCCAGCCCACCACCCCGAGTCCGTTGATCATGGTGGTGTGGGAGTCGGTTCCAACCAGGGTGTCCGGGAATGCCAGGAAACTCCCGGCGGCTTCCCGCCGGTGCATCACCGAAGCCAGATACTCGAGGTTCACCTGGTGCACGATCCCGGTTCCAGGTGGGACAGCGCTGAAGCCGTCGAACGCATCCTGGGCCCAACGGAGGAGAGTGTACCGCTCCCGGTTCCTCTCGTATTCCTTCTTCACATTGAGCTCGAACGCCTGTGCGGTCCCGAAGTAGTCCACCTGGACCGAGTGGTCGATGACCAGGTCCACAGGCACGACCGGATTGATCCGGTTGGGGTCACCGCCCATGGCCGCCAACGCGGACCGCATCGAGGCGAGATCCACGACCGCCGGTACTCCAGTGAAGTCCTGAAGAATCACCCTCGAGGGCATGAAGGGAAAAGCTGCCCCTGCGTTGGTCGGACTCCAGGCAGCCACGGCGTTCACGTGGTCCTCGGAGACGAACCCCTGTCCGGAATTCCGGAGCACATTCTCGAGAAGAATCCGGATGGAGAAGGGCAGGCGGTCCAGTGTTACGAGGCCCTCTTCCTCCAACTTCCGGAGACGGTAGAAGGACGTAGGGCCTTCAGAAAGATCTACGGTGGCGAGAGCACCGAAGGGGTCGGTTACGGAGGATGCCACGGTCAACTCCTCGGGTATTCGGTCGAGATTCCTGACAGCCTATTAGAATAAGGAATCCCGGGTTCAGGTGACAGGCGTGGAAGTCCGTGAAACGTCCTTCGAATCGTGGCCACTCCGGTTCCCACCGCTGGTTGCCGAACGCATACGAAAGAGGGCGGGCCCGTTCGAGCCCGCCCTCATGCCGACCCCTCTGGAGGGGAGTTACAGGCCCCTAATGATCCCGTTTAGAGTGGCACTGGGGCACATGGCCGCTGCGGCCCGGTCGGGATCGGGTTGGTAGTACCCGCCGACGTCCTGAGGCGGCCCCTGGGCTCCGTTCAATTCTGAGAGGATGGTCTCTTCGTTTTCCTCCAGGGCCGCCGCCACCGGCCCGAACCGCTTGGCCAGGGCCGGGTCCGAGGTCTGATCAGCGAGGGCCCGGGCCCAGTAGAGGGTCAGGTAGAACGTGCTTCCCCGGTTGTCCAGTTCGTGAACCTTCCGGGAGGGTGAGCGGGCATTCCTCAGGTAGCTCGCCGTGGCGACGTCCAAGGCCTCACCCAGAACCAGGGCGCCGGGATTGTCGAATTCCTCGCCCAAGTGCTGTAGTGAAGCCCCCAGAGCCATGTACTCCCCCAAAGAGTCCCACCGCAGATGGCCCTCGGCCTCGAACTGCTGTACGTGCTTGGGGGCGGAGCCTCCGGCCCCGGTCTCGAAGAGTCCGCCTCCGTTCAGGAGGGGAACGATGGAGAGCATCCGGGCGCTGGTCCCGATTTCCAGGATCGGGAACAGGTC
>JBDHCH010000042.1:0-21849 GCA_039592115.1 Gemmatimonadota bacterium
ACGAACCATATCTGGGATGGCGTACCAGGAGTTCAAAATCACCGACGAGCCCTTCCGGGCCAAGTACCTCCGCTGGCACACCGCCTCCCCAGAGGGGAGCACGGTGGCCTTTCAGGCCGTGGGGCGGATCTGGACGGCGCAGACCTCCGGCGGCGAGCCTCGACGCCTGACCGGTGACACGGCCGACAGGCAGGAGTTCGCCCCGGCCTGGTCCCCCGACGGCCGGTGGATCGCCTACACGACGTGGGACGACCTGGAAGGGGGGCACCTTTGGAAAGTCCGAGCCAGCGGCGGAGACCCGGTCCAGCTCACCGCCGACGCCGCGGAGTATGTCCACCCGTCCTGGAGCCCCGATGGCTCGGAGTTGCTGCTGCTCAAGGGCTCAGGAGCAACCGAGCGGGGCAGAACGTTCACCCACAACCCCTGGTGGGACGTGTTGAGGATTCCGGCAGGCGGGGGCGAGCTGGCACAGGTCGGGAGAGTCGCGCTGCCTCCGGGCATGAACCCCTCATCTGTGGCCCGTCGGGCCATCTTCCACCCCTCCTACGGCCCAGATGACCGCATCTTCTGGCCCGAATTCCGGCAGGGCGCACAGGGAATGGAGACCTTGCTGGTGAGTGTCCGTCCCGATGGCCTGGATCGTAGGGAGCACATGGTCCTCCCTCACGCTGACGAAGCCGTGCCCTCTCCCGACGGGAAGTGGGTGGCTTTCCAGGAAGGCGACAACGTGTTCGTCACGCCCTTCCCCTACCGAGGCACGGGGGAGGAGCCTCTCGATGTGAACAAGCGGAACGGGAAGTTCCCCATCCACACCCTCACTACCGAGGGTGGGATGTTTCCCCGGTGGCGGGACACCGAAACGGTGGAGTTCGGGAACGCCACCCGGTACTTCGCCCACTCCATGGCATCCGAGACGACCGACACGGTGGACATCCGGCTCATGGTCCCGAGAGACATCCCCGACGGGACGGTAGCCTTCACAGGAGCCCGCATCGTCACCCTTGAAGGCGACGAGGTGGTAGAGAATGGCACTCTGGTGGTGGATGGGAGCAGGATCGCCTGTATTGGTGATTGCACCACGGACGGGGTGGGCAGGGTAGTGGACGCCGCCGGAAAGACCATCATTCCCGGCTTCGTGGACATGCACTCCCACCACCAACGGGAACACCGAGGATACCGGCCCCTGAAAGATTACGAGATGGCCATCTACTTGGCCTACGGCGTGACCGCCGCCCTCGATAACTCCATGTGGTCCCAGAACATCTTCCCCTCAGCCGAACTCGTGGATGCCGGTCTCATGATCGGACCTCGGACGTACACCACCGGGGACCCTCTCTATGGGTTCGGGGATGCCGCGAGACAGAACGAGCTTCGAAGTTACGAGCAGACCGACCAGGACGTCATGCGCCTCAAGTCGTGGGGGGTCACCTCTCTCAAGCAGTACATGCAACCCAGGCGGGACCAGCGGCAGTGGGTTTCGGACGTCGCCCGGAGGGAAGGCCTAATGGTCACGGCCGAAGGTGGAGACCTCTTCTTCAACCTGGGCATGATGATGGATGGGCAGACCGGGTGGGAGCACCCCCTCAGCTACGTCCCCATCTACTCTGATGTGGCCAGGTTCTTCGGGAAGGCCGGGACGTTCTACTCCCCCACCCTGGTGGTCGCCGGGCCGGGCCCTTGGAACATCGAGTACTGGTACGCCGAATCGGACCTGTGGAAGGACGAGAAACAGCGTCGCTGGATGCCGTGGCGCATGAATGCGGGTCACCTCAGGCGGAGAATGCTGAGGCCCGAGACCGACTACTCCTTCCCCCTTCTGGCACAGGGGATGGCAGATATCATCGCCGAGGGTGGCTACGGTGCCATCGGATCCCACGGAGAGCATCACGGGCCTGACGCCCACTGGGAAGTGTGGATGGCCGCTTCGGCTTTGGGGCCAATGGAAGCCCTCCGGGTGGCATCTCTCCACGGCGCCATTTTCCTGGGAGCCCAGGGAGACATCGGCTCCCTCGAGGAGGGGAAGCTGGCCGACCTCATCGTGCTGAAATCGAACCCACTGGAGAACATCCGGAACACCGCCGACATGCTCTACGTCATGAAGGGCGGGGTCCTCTACCACGCCGACACCCTGGACGAGATCTGGCCCCGAGAACGTCCTTTCGGCCCCTACTATTGGGTCGACGAGGACGCCATGAGGCAGGATGATCGGCCCGTGGATTGGTGGAAGCGCGGGGGCTAGGAACCGACGACCCGCTGAATCTGCCGGAGTTGGGCAACCACCCCGGGGGAGAAGGGGTCCCCTCGGGGCGGCTTCTTCGGTCAGAGTGTCTGAAGGAACCGGACCAGGTAGTATCGATCCACTTCCGAAAGGTCCTGATAGGCCTCACGGGCTCTTCGGGCCTCTCCGCCGTGCAAGAGGATGGCCTCCTCCAAAGAGGTCGCTTCCCCATGGTGAAGGAAGAGTTGCCTCAACCCCACCCCCATGAGGATCCCGGTCCGGTGCTCCGTGGGAGCCGCATCGGGACCGCAAACCCCCGCGATCCCGGGTCCCAAGTCATGGAGGAGGAGGTCGGAGTAGAGAGCCACGGCCTTCCCGGCCAGGGCCTCTACCGGATGATCCCCTGTCTCCAGGATCGGGACATGACAAGACGCGCACCCGGTGGCGCGGAAGAGCGACTCACCTCGGTTCACCTCCGTCAGAGCGGCCTCCTCGGTGGGCAGCCGCTGGGCGAGGGGCGCGAGAAAGCTTACGTAGTCCGCCACCAACCCCAACGCTTCCTCACTCACCTCGGGTTCTTCAGCCGGATCGACACCGGCGGGGAGCGGCTGCCCGCTGACCGATTCGGGCCCTGGGTGCAGGGGATTGGTGAGCCCCATCTCCAGGAAGAAGGCGCCGGCGTTGAAGTCGGCCAGGGTGGCGAACTCGGCCTTTCGCCCGAAACGCCCCGGCTGGCCGCTGGCCGTTCTCGCTAGTCGGCCGGAGATTCCATCACCGTCCCTATCCTCGGGGTCGGCGAGGGCCTCGAGCGTCCCCGTTGGGACGGCCTCCGCGAGTCCCAACCCGAAGAGAAAAGGCACCACGAACCGGGCCACTTCGGTGGCGTCGCTGGGAATGGACTCCTCTTCGATCCCGTGTTCCTGGAGGAGGGGCGTGCTCCGGGTTCGTACGTTTTCGCCTCCGGCCCCGGCCAGGAGATCACACCCTGATCCTGGCGTGAATCGGGTGGCCTTGGTCACGAACTGGTCCCCGGTGCCGCCAGGGGCCGGGTCGGTGTGACAGGCACTGCACTGGTTTTCGTTGAAGAGGGGACCCATCCCCTCGTCGGGTGTAAACACTTTATTGAACAGGTCTTCCCCCTGGCGGAAGCGGGCCAGTTCCTGGGGATGAAGCCCCGGAACCGGATCCCCGGGAGCTCCTGCGACAAGGTACAGTGGCTCTTTGGGCCCATCACCGGAGCAGGCTGCGAGGGTGAGAGCCAGGAACATGACGTGAAATCGGTGCATTTTCAGTACGTACCGTTTCCTGTTTGGCGATTGTACAAGATATTCTTCAGGAAGCTTCTGGTTCCCGGGACAGAAGGTGCCGGGAACCTGGATAACGAAAAGCGAGAAGGCCGTCCCATGATCCCACGTCAAACCCCCACCCCGCAGTGGGTGGCGAAAGTCCTCATTCTCTCCTCTCTGGTCCTTCAGGTCGGAGGCTGCAACGTCTTCGAGACAAAGGACGAGGTAGCGAAAGAGGCCCGGGTATTAGTCTCGGGCACGGCACCGGGCCCACTGGAGTTGGTCACCTCCACCCGCTTCGAGCGGTGGTTCGACGAGCAGGGGGAGTCCCACATAACACTTTTCGTGTCCGATACCGTGGAGCTGGACCTGACCGCAGCCCACGACGAGATCTACCCCATCAAGCCGGACCTGGGGTTCTACGTGAAGCTATCGAATGACGATCCCGCTCCGGCAACCTTGACCATGCAGGTCTATTTCGACGGAGAGCTGAACTACAACCAGCAAAACGTCAGCCTCTCCGAGTCTTCCCTGGAGTTCAGCTTCATCTTTTCGAACTACAACACCGTGTACTAACAGCAGGGTGGTCCCAGCACCAACTCGGAGGGCGTAGAGAAAGGAAGGGGGGCCGGCCGTTGGGCCGGCCCCCCTTCCTTTCCTTCTCCAACTACCCCCCGTACGCCGCCATGTACTCCCGCCAGACGGCCATAAACGCGTACACCGCTGCGAAGAGGATGACCGGGGGAAGGACCCACCGAATGGTGGCCATCAAGGAGGGCACCAGGCGGTCGAATTTCGCCGTGGCCCCCTTTCTCAGCTCGTCGGTCGCCCCCACCGTCACCCACCCCACGAAGATGGCCATGAAGAACGCCCCCAGAGCCAGGAGGGCCTCGGACAGCTTGTCCATGACACCCAGGAAATCCAGGGACAGGGCCGGAAGGAGCCCCAGGAGGGCGATGAGGATTCCGCCCACGATGGACGCCTTCTTCCGATCGACCTTGGTCTCGTCGATCACGGAGGCCGTCACGACCTCCAGGAGGGAAACCGCCGAGGTCACCGCACCCACCACCAGGGCTATGAAGAAGAGGATGCCGATGATTCGACCCATGGCCCCCATGGCCACAAAGGCGCCGGGTAAGGCGATGAAGAGAGCCCCTATCGAGCTTTCTCCCACATCACCCTGGATGCCGAGAGCGAAGATCACTGGAAAGACCACGAGGCCCGCAGTGAACGCCACCCCGAAATCCGAGAAGGAGATGACCACCGCTTCTCGGTTCAGGTTCGTGTCGTCGGACAGGTACGAGGAGAAGGTGAGCATGCACCCCATCCCCAGGCTCAGAGAGTAGAAGGCCTGCCCCGCTGCCTGGCTCAGGATGTAGGGATCCAACAGCTCCGAGATGGACGGGCGCAAGTAGAAGGAGTACCCCTCCACGGCCCCTTCCAGGGTGAACGCCCAGATGGCCAGGAAGATCAGGATTCCGAAGAGGGTAGGCATGAGCACAAGAGCCGCCCGTTCGATCCCCTTCTGGACCCCCATGCTCACGATGAAGACTGTCGTGGCCATGATGCCCAGGTGGAACCACACCGGTGCGATCCCCGAGGTAACCTCACCGAACCTGGCTCCCGGATCAGCCGCGAAGCCAACGGAGATTCCATCGAAAGCATATCGGACCACCCACCCGGCGATGACCGAGTAGTACGCCAGGATAAGGAAGCCCGTGAGGACGTACATCCAGCCCAACAGCGACCAGCTTCCCCCTCCCAGCTTCCGGACGGCTCCAATGGGCGATAGGCGAGCGCCCCGTCCGACGGAGAACTCCGAGAGCATCAGAGGGATGCCGATGGCCAGGGTCAAAATGATATACAGGAAGACGAATGCCGCCCCACCTCCCTCCGCCGCCACATAGGGGAATCGCCACATGTTCCCCAACCCCACGGCGCTTCCCACCGCGGCAAGGATGAACCCTACCCGGGTGTTGAAGAACTCCCGTTGGCCGCCGTCACTTTGCTGCATGTCGCCCTCGATCTCGGAAAGGGTCCGTCGTCACCCCAGAGCACGGATACAGTAAATCCATGGAATCCAACGTCTTGGGAATCCGCCAATAGAAAGGGAAGAGGGGTGGAGCGTCAAGGATCACGGTTCAGGTCAGCCGGCACTTTCGGGTTCGGACTCCTCACGCGGTGGTTGATGGAACATGCCGGATCAGGCCATACTCAAGGCGAAGGCACCGTCGATTTCGTGGCGCACTACTCGAGGAGGGAGGAGATCCTGAAACGGCAACCCGTCAACCTGGCTGAGAAACTGGATCGGATTCACGATCACTGGAACCCCCGGATCGTGGGAGAGCTGAACGGCCAGCACGTGAAGTTGGCCAAGGTGAAAGGGGAGTTCGTCTGGCACCACCACGAAAACGAGGACGAGCTCTTCTTCGTATTGAAAGGAGAGCTTCGCCTGGAATTCCGGGACGGATCAGTGGCCCTCAAGCGCGGTGAGATCTTCATCGTGCCCAAGGGAACGGAGCACCGTCCGGTCGCACGGGAGGAGGTTCACCTGTTAATGTTCGAGCCGACGTCGACCTTGAATACCGGGAACCTCCGGAACGAGCGAACCGTTGTGGATCCCCAGCGGCTGTGACCGCTTCTCGTCTTCCTCGGCCCGGTTCCGCAGGGACGGGCGCGGCCTCTGCTTTCAGACACTGAACCCGGAGCTGTTTCCCTGAAATGGACCCAGCTGCCTTCAAGCCCGATCCCCGACTCTTCCCCTTCGAGTCCAGGTGGTTCGATAGTCCAGTGGGTAGGATCCACTACCTGGACGAGGGTGAAGGCCCCCCTATCCTTTTTCTCCACGGGAACCCGACCTGGAGCTTCCTCTACCGGGGCGTCATCATCCGCCTTCGGAAATCCTTCCGATGTATCGCCCCGGACTACCCCGGCTTCGGCCTATCGTCACACCCTCCGGACTACCGCTACACCCCGGAGGAGCACGCCGAGGCCATGTCCGCTCTGGTCCGTAAGTTGGATCTCCGGAGCCTCACCATCATGGGCCACGATTGGGGCGGGCCCATCGGGATGCAGGTGGCTCTGGAGGATGTAAGCCGGCTCCGGGCTCTGGTGATGGGGAACACCTGGTACTGGCCGACGGAGGCCCTGCACCTCAAGGCCTTCAGCTGGATCCTCTCCACCGGATACGTCCAGGGCCTGATCCTTCGAAAAAACCTCTTCGTGGACAGAATGCTCCCGGTGGGCGTCAAGCACAAACTCGCACCCGAAGTGATGGAGCAGTATCGGGGTCCGTTTCCCACGGTGGACAGCCGGGCTGGAACGGCAGAGTTCGTGCGGCAGCTGACGCTCTCCTCCAACTGGCTCGCTCAACTCGAATCCAGTGTGCGGCGGCACTTGAGCCACCTCCCCCTGCTCCTCACCTGGGGGGTGGAGGATCTCGCCTACACCCCAGCCTTCATGGACACCTTCAGGCGGGATTTTCCAGAGACGCGGGCGGTCCGCCTGGACGCGAAGCACTTCATCCAGGAGGACGCACCAGGTGAAGTGAGTCAGGCCATTCAGGACTTCTTGGCGGATATGTAGGGTAGGGCCCGCCGCTTGCGGGATAGCGTTCAGCCCGGTGCGGAGCATCCGGCAGAGGGGAGGGCCGGGCCCGCTTCCGTCGCTCCCGGCTGTCTACCTCCAGAAATCACTCCTTCGGCGGAAAAAGCGCGATGTCCCCGTAGCAGGCCGTAGCTGCCGCTCCGGTGTCATCGGCATCGGTCATGATCGCCACGCTGTGTAGGCCGGGTGGAGGGTGCCCGAAAGCCTCCAGGAAGTCCGCCCGGAAGTCCCGTTCCTCGGCCCACCAGGCGCCCGCATCCTCCGAGCCACTTCGGACAACGACCAAAGCGGCCTGGTCGGTGTAGGCGCTCGGGGCCATGGTCCCTGGTGAGGCCTGATTCCCCCACACGTAGACCAATGCCTTCCCGGGAGCCTCTCCACCGAAGCGTCGGCCGGCCACCCGTTGCCTCAGTCTGTGGAGGAATCCCGCCCGGGACGGCTCGAAGAGGAAATTGACATATATGCGAGCCGCGAAGTCGTCTCCCTCTTTCCGGGAGAGATCCCCCCCTGCCACGGGGCCAGCCACCCACCAACTCCACCGAATCCTCGAGATGGAGCCCAGGTCCGCGTCGAGGGGCCTCAGGAGACCGGACCCGCCACCCAAGGCTTCGGCTCGTAGGCATGCCCGGCCCAGGACCGTATCGGCCGAATACAGGGTCTCACCCCGGTCGCCCCCGAAGGCCAGGGGGCGCCAATCGGAGAACGCCTCATCCGGCTCGGAAGCGTCCACCATCCGAGCCACCCACAGCGTGTCCGCATGGAAATGCGCTAAGGCGGGTGCGGTCGGGGCACCGACACCAGAAGGGATCGAGGTGGAGGAAAGTAGTGCCAGAAACGGAACCGTGGCGGTGAGGAACAGCCTCATTCCCCACCCCCGACGCCGTTTGCCTCCAGCCCTTCGATGCGGTGCTTCGACCGCTCGGTCTCCGGAACGTCGGAGGGCCTGTAGAGAAGCACTCGGACCTTCTCCAATGTCACCAGCCCGCCTCCGATAAGCTCATCCATCTCCGGAAGGACCTCCTGGATCTTCTCCTCCGTCTCCACCACTTCAACCACGACCGGAAGGTCCACAGAGAGGCGCAACACGCGATCGGTATGAAGGCGGGCGCTCGCCCCGAAGCCAGCGATGCCACGGAGAACGGTCGCGCCGGCGAAGCCTCGGTCCCGGAGCGTCAAGAGAAGCCCCATGTAGAGGGGCTTCCCTTTAAAGGGCCCCTTCTCCACCCGATCGCCTTCCCCGATGAAGATCCGCATGAGGGTTCGCTCACCGCGAAATCTGTGCACCATGGAGTTACCCCCTCGTCTGAAGGATCAACGCCCCCGCGGACATGCCCAACACCACGCCTGCCAACCCCAGAAGCAAGCTGCCCCCGACGTACACCCCACCTCTGGTCCACTCCCCTCCCTCCAGGAGGACGATGGCTTCGTAGGAGAAGGTGCTGAAGGTGGTGAAAGCCCCCAGGAAGCCGATGGTCACCATGGAGCGCACCTCGGCGGAGAGAGCCGAGCTTTCCAGGAGGTAGAAGCAGAGCCCGAGGAGAAAGGACCCCAAAACGTTCACCACCAGGGTGCCGAGGGGAAAGCTCGTGCTCAGGAAACCTTGCACCCACCCGCTCAGTCCATATCGGGCGACGGCGCCAAGGGCGCCACCCATCGCCACCATCAGGATCAACATGCTCTCTCTCGGAGGGTAGAGATCTCGGGGTTACCGCTCCCACCCCTTCACATCGTAGTAGTCCTTCACCAGGCGATCGATGTTGATGACCGTGCCCTCGGCGGGGCCGTCGGGGATGGGTTTGCCGACAAACCGCTCGGGCAAGGTGTCGTCTTCGGGCCGCAACCCCTCTCGGAGGTTGAAATCCCGTTCCACCTGGCTCACGTGGGAGCACACCGTCCACAGGTCGTGGGCCGTGATGTCCTCCCCCAAGAGGCCCGAATAGGCCTCCGCTGCCAGGTCGAAGTCAACGACGTCCATGCAGCAGGAGATGTTCTTGCAGATGGTCATGCTGTCCGAGAGGAGACCCATGTGCTCCGCGTAGTTCACCAGGGCTCCCTTCCCCTCCTCGCTGAGGCGATGGGCCGCCTGGCGGTTCCCGACCCTTCGCATTGCCAGTTCTTCATCCCCGGTGAGCTCGATCATGGGCTCACCCCTGTAATGGTCTCCGCCCCTTGAGTTCACGGCGTTCATGAGACCGTAACCCTTGATTCCCCGGGGATCGGCGGAGAAGAGCTCCAACCCCTTCACTTCGGCGGTGAGCTTCCGGGCCTCGGTCCCGAATTCCATCGCAGCCAGCTTCGTGCCCTCGGCCAGGAGATCGCCGATTCCATCCCTGGCAGAGATCTTCTCCGGCAGTTGGAGGAGAGCCTCCTTGGAGCCCCAGGAGAGGTCGATGCCGTCGCAGTCTTCGTCGGTGATGATCCCCTCGTGGCGGCACTCCATGAGCCACGCGATGACCTCTCCGGTGCTGATGCAGTCCAGACCGAGTCGGTTCACCAGGTTCGACACATGGACGGCAAGCTCCAGATCGGGGCTTCCGACCTTCACCGAAAACGCAGCCTGGGCTTCGTATTCGGGGCCCTCCCCCTCGCTATAGCTCGTGTAGTTGTAGCGAGAGCAATACACGGTGCAGTTATAACAGGCCTTCGCCTTCACCACGTGGTCCCTGCGGAGCGCCTCGGAGGAGACCTTCTCCAGATCCTCGAAGACTGCGCTGCGGTAGTGATAGGCTGGGAGGACCCCATAGCCCGCCAGGGAGTCCATGATCCGGGTGGTGCCGTAGAGCCGCCGCGACTCGAACTGCCTGTGGGCTTCGGTAGCGGCCAAGAGGTCTGCGCAGGCTTTGTCGAACCGGGGAGGATCGGCGGGCCGAACCGGATAGTTCCCCCTCACTGCGATGGCCTTGAGCTTCTTGGAGCCCATGACCGCCCCCATCCCGGTGCGGCCGCACGCCCGGGCCAGGTTGCAGGAGATGATGGCATACTTCACCAGGTTCTCTCCCGCCGGACCGATGGTGGCCACCTGCAGCTCCGGGTCGCCCAGCTCATCCATGAGGTGCAGGGTGGTGTCGGTGATGTCCAGGCCCGCCAGGTGAGAAGCGTCCCGGAGCTCTACCTGGTCCCCGTCGATGTGGAGATAAACCCAACTCTCGGATGCGCCGGAAAAAACGATCTGGTCGATACCGGACCACCGGAGCTCCGGTGCGAAGAACCCCCGGGCTCCCGAGTCTCCCAGGAAGCCTGTCAGCGGGCTTTTCGCGCTGGCAATGAAACGGCAGGTGGCCGAGAGTTTGCTTCCGGTGAGGGGCCCTACGGCGATGCAGAGGAGGTTCTCGGGGCCGAGGGGATCGACTCCCCCATCGAGCTCCCGAAGAAGCGTCACGCTGTTCCACGTCCGACCGCCGATCCCGTTCTCCGGAGTCCGATCCCTGTGGATCTCACCTCCGGTGAGATCTACTCTCAGGGCAGTTCCCTGATAGATGCTCATGCGTCCACCCTCCCCCCTGCGGCCCACTCTTCTCGGAGGGGCTGACCCTTTGTCGTGGCGAAGTGGGCCCGCTTCTGGCCAGGGGTCCCACCGAAGTCCATGAATGGCGCCAATGACACCGCCCCATCGTCCCGGTTCGAAAGGGCACCCGTGGGGCAAGTCGTCACGCAGTTGGGCGCACCGTCACAAAGGTCACAAAAGAGGGGTTGGTCGTCGTAGAACCCGATGGCGCCAACGGGACATGCCTCGTAGCAGATCCCGCACCCGTCGCAGTAGTCGGCGTCGAGAACGATCTGCCCCATGGATCCCAGGGTGAGAGCTTCGGTGGGGCACTCCAGGCAGGGCTTCTCCTGACAGCCGAGGCAGGCGATGGCGAGGTCGATGCCGATCTCATCCAGCTTTGCTACCCGGATTCGGGCCAACGCCGGGGAGACGGCACCAAAGTGGCCTGCGCTGCAGGTCACCTCACACATCCTGCAGCCCACGCAGAGTCTGATGTCGCATTGGATCACAGCGCTACTCCATCCGTTCGATTCTCAGGATGACATTTCCGGCCGGATCAGGGCAGAGGACCCGGTTGTCCTCTTTGAGCCAGTCCCCGTCCTTCAGGGTCCTCTGCTTGGCGGCAAGGAATGGAAGGACTGCGTGAAGAGCGTAGAGGCACGCGTGTTCCCCCGGGGGGATGTGGAGTCGGCCACTCCGGAGGGTGAATGTCGTGCCGGGCTTCTGACGGGATGTGCACTTTCCGGTCACCGACTCCACGTGGATCTGGAGGTTCACCAGATCGCCCTCCGAAGTCCCCTCCCTGGCCGCAGCCTCAATGTGTTCCGGGTCCGGCGGCACCGCCTCTCCCCGGCCCCGATGCCCCTTTTCTTCCCCGGGGTCCAACATCCCCACCTGCTCGATCTGGAAGACCACCCGGCCGGCGGGATCCGGACATTGGACATGCTTGACCCGCCACATCCAATCGGCGTCCTTTTCCTCGGAGATCTCTCTCTCCTTCGGCGTCAGGACGGGAATGAGGCTCTGAAGCGCCCATGCGCAGATGTATCCACCCTCGGGGACCTGGATATCCCCGTCCTTCACGGTGAAGTAGTCCCCCGGCTTCATCGGAGGGCTCGCCGTGCACTCCCCCATCACCTTCTTGACCGACACCTTCAACTCAAACATGGTCGCTCCCCGGATAGAGATCGTGGAACTTGGGTTGCAGAGAGCATGCCGGAAAGCCTGCGGGCATTCCTTGACCCCGTTACCCTCTCCGGCCTACCCTTCCTCAACACCCAGCAAGGCAACAGGAATGACACCCCGATCCCAGATCTCCTCATCCACTTCCGTCAGGCCCCTCCCCCACCGGTCCTGTCCCTCTTGGACCCTGGCAGTTCTGGTCCTGTCGGGATGTGGAGGATCCGACGCGGGACCCGGAGAAACCACCGTGCCTCTCCCCGAAACCATCGGTGAGTGGGTCCTGCAGGATGACCCTGTCACCTACGATCGAGAGACCATCTTCGACTATATCAATGGAGCAGGAGAGGTCTACCGGTCCTACGCGTTCACCCAGGTGGACGTGGAACGGTATCGGCGAGGAGAAGTCGAGAGCGTCACCGTCGAAATCTTCGACATGGGAACCCCCCACGATGCCTGGGGGGTGTTCAGTTATGCCCGGGAAGAGGAGGAGGCGGGCATTGGAGAGGCGTTCGAGCGGAAGGGAAGCATCCTCTGCTTCTGGCAAAGCCGGTTCTATGTATGCGTGGCAGCCGACCAGCTGGACGAGGACCCCGGGTCCATCGTGGAGGAAGTGGCCCGAGGAGTCTCCGGCCACCTCCCCTCCCGAGGCGAGCGCCCACCGCTCGTCCGGGCGCTTCCCCCCGACGGTCTCGTTCCGTTCAGCGACCGCTACTTCCACCTCCACCAGACCCTCAACTACAACTACTACCTGTTGCGGGAGAACGTCCTGAACCTCTCGTCCGACACCGACGCCGTGTTGGCCCGGTATGCTCCAGGCTCCACCTACCTGGTCTTGATCAAGTATCCGGGTGAGGACGCGGCCGCCGCCGCCCTCGCCTCGTTTCGGGAGGCCGTGTTGGGATCGGAAGAGGTGGCAACGTCGACGAGGGAGGACGGAAGATTCGTTTCCTCCGGCCAGGAGGGACCCTATCTGGCCCTCGTTCTGGATGGGGCCACGGAAGATACCACCGATGCCCTGCGCCTGGCCGCGTTGGAGCGGCTGGCGGAGCTTCAGGAATAGCGGCCGGGTTCGGCGCAACCAGTGCCGCACCACCTGCACGAGAAGGGTTTTGAGTCATGAAGAGCCAAGCGGATGACCTGAGCCGGCGGAATTTCCTGAAGGGGATGGGCGCGGCCGTGGTGGGGGGAGCGGCTGGAGTCCAGGGTCTCGGATGCGAGACCCGAACCGCCCAGTCCACGTCCCGGGTGGTCATGATCCGTGACGAGTCCGCAGTTGGAGAGAACGGAGCGATCAACGGTGAGGTCGTGCAGGCCATGATGGACCAGGCCATGACCTCCTTGTTCGGGCTGGACTCGGCTGACGACTGCTGGAGACAGATCATCAAGCCCGAGGACGTAGTCGGGATCAAGACCAACATCTGGCGCCATCTCCCCACACCTCCGGAAGTGGAATCGGCGCTACGAAGGGGGGCACTGGTCGCGGGTGTACCGGAAGAGAACATCGGGATGGGAGACCAGAACGTCCTTCGTCTGGACATCTTCCGCAGGACCACGGCGTTGCTCAACGCCCGCCCCATGCGCACGCACGCCTGGTCCGGAGTCGGAAGCCTCATCAAGAACTACATCATGTTCGACCACCCGCCGGACTATCACGACGATGCGTGTGCCGACCTGGCCACGTTGTGGCGGTTGCCCATCGTACGTGACAAAACGCGGCTGAACGTCCTGGTCATGCTCACCCCTCAATTCCACAACATCGGGCCCCACCACTTCGATCCGATGTACGTGTGGCCCTACAGGGGCCTGATCGTGAGCACGGACCCGGTGGCCGCCGACGCCGTCGGCCTCCGGATCATCCAGGCCAAACGGCAGGAAGTGTTTGGAGAGGATCGGCCACTGCAACCCACGGCCCACCACATCCGGCTGGCCGATACCGCCCACGGCCTCGGGAATGCCGACATGAACCGAATCGATCTGGTGCGGGTGGGTTGGGAAGGGGAGGCGCTGATCTAGGAACGGTTGCTGCGCCTCTCGAGCTAGATACGACGACGGGGCGAGGCAACGCCACGTCCAGGCGGTTTTCGCCTCCTACACCTGTTGCCGCTCCAGCAGGATCTGGTTCGTCTCCGATCTGGATTCCCCCACCGCCGTAATGTAGACCGCCTTACGGTCCCATACCGGACAAGCATACTCGCAAGCGCCGCACCCGATGCAAAGGGCCGGGTCGACATGGGGCCGCTGCACAGGGATTTCTTCCCCATCACCGTTGACGGCAACCTCCTCTTTCAGGTAGATGGCCTTCGGCGTGGTCGGGCACCACTCCTCGCAAACGATACAGGGCGTGGCCATGGCCCAGGGGAGGCAGCGTCCGCGATCGAAAAAGGCCGTGCCGATCCGGTTCGGAGGGGTGGTCTCGTCTCCGACTTTTTCGGTAAGGCTCAACTCTTCGATGGCCCCGGTGGGACACACCTGTCCGCAGAGCGTACAGGTGGGCTCGCAATAGCCGATCTTCGCGATGAGGTAGGGAGTCCAAAGACCTTCGAAGCCAGCCTCCAACATGGTCGGGTGAAGGGCATTGTTCGGGCAGACGCGCATGCATTGGCCGCACCGGATGCAGCGGCCGAGAAAGTCCTCCTCGGCCAGTGAGCCCGGTGGACGCACCAGGAAGGGGTTGGGCTTCGCTTCGAAGGCGTCGCCGGACCGGAAGAGGGCTACAGCCCCCACGCCCCCAGCCACCGAAGCCAGTACCTTTCTGCGGGTGACGTCCACCTTCGCCGTTCCGGCGGGATTCTCACGGGTGTCGGGTTGGGTGGGGAAGAAGCGGAAACGGAGAGCTCCGTCGGGGCAGGAGGCCTGGCAATTCAGGCACAGGTGGCACTCGGACTGGTGCCAACGCTCTCCCACGATGGGGTTATCCCCCCCCTGGCAGTTCAGCAAGCATTTGTTGCACCCCCCGCAGGCTTCCTCGTCCTTCTGCAGGCCGAAGATGGCGAACCGGGAGAAGACCCCCAGCAGGGCCCCCAGGGGACAGATCCCTCGGCACCAGAAGCGGGTATAAACCCGGTTCAGAAGAAGGATGGCGGCGAAGAACGACCCGATGAGAAGGACGCCGTGGTAGTGCGCCTGCCGGAAGGGTAGAACGCTGGCGGCCAGGGCCCAGTAGATTCCGTCGGCGACCGCCGACAAGGCACCGACTCCGGTGGCATCTGCGCCGGACACCAGGGCGAGGGCTCCCGAATGGAGGGCTGGGAGAACGGCGGTGCCCAGGGACCTGGCCAGGAGGGGGAGCGGGTCCAGGAGTCCCGCCTGGAGGCTCCCCAGAAGGGCCGATCCCAGAACGAAGAAGAGGATATAATACTTGATCCGTTGGTACGGTTTGTACCGGTTGGACTCCAGAAGCCTCTTCCCCTTTCGCTCCTTCCGTTCCGATTTGAACCCAGACATCCAGTGGTTCAGCGTTCCCAGAGGGCACACCCAGCCGCAGAAGAAACGCCCCAAAAAGACTGTGGGAATCAGGATGACCAGGGACCAGAGGAGCCCCTTGTACAAGGTCCCCCCCGCGAGCAAGGTCATTGTTGCGGCCAGGGGATCGAACTCCAGCGCGATGGAGACGGGATAGGGAAGGGAGATTTCCGAGGCGTCGCTGGGGCTGAAGTCCACGTCGAAGGTGGTTTTCAGGACCAGCCAGAGAAACAGTGCGAAGAAAGAGGCTTGGGCGGTGCGGCGAATGTTTCGAACGGTGCGACTGGTCATGAGCACACCACCGAGGTCCCCGGCCCATTCCCCCCACCCCCGCCCGGGACCCCCGGGTGGATAAGCCAATCGGATCGAATGCAGGGACCCACGCTCATCCGAGGATCTCCTTGAATCCGGAAGCCCTGTAGTCCGAGGATCCGAGGCCCGATTCCTGGGCCAGGACGATGTGTCCCACCTGATCCGGCCTGACGCCCAGGTACTCCACCGACCTGGCATCGGCCGCGACCTGGTCCGTGGCACAGAGGACCGTGTTCCGGATCTCTAGGTAATCCAGCGAGCCGCCCTGGGGACCGCCCCTGACCATGACCCGGGTTCCATCCACTACAGTAAGGGTCGGTCGCACGAAAGACGCCAGGTCGACAATGGACTCTTCGATGGCCTGGTGTAGTCGGTTCCTTCGTCCTCCAAGAATCCCGTATAGGTTCTTCATCCCGATGGTGCAGCGGGTGAGGTTGTGCTGTTTGATGACCGGCATGTTGATGAATCGGTCGGTCTCGATGAAGTGCCGGAGGACAGGCCAAGTGGTGAGCACCCTCCCCCCCAGGTTCGCCTCCACCATGTCCTCTTCGGCGGGCAGGAGAACCGTGGCCCCGGCGGCCTCACCTGCCTCCCGGATACCCGACCGGAGAAAGCTCCGCCTCGGGTCGTTGCAGGAGTTGTCCACCACCTTCACCTCGGCGGCGCCCGCCTGAAGGCAGAGGCGAACCATCTCCCCCACCAATTCCGGATGGGTGTTGGCGCCCTGGGCCGGCGTCCGGTCCCACCCCACGTTGGGCTTCACCACCACCCGTTCACCCGTTTTGACGAAACGGCCGATGCCTCCGATGGCGTCCAGGGCAGCATTCAGCGCAACCGTGGGATCGGAGTTGGTGGCCTGAGTGATCACCGGGAGAGAGGGGTCCCGAGGCACCTCGAAGCTTGCGCTCTTGTTTACCACCGTAGACCGACGGGTCGTATCCCGGTTGTGGAACAGGATTCCGGTTCCACCGGTTGCCGCCGCCAGGGTTACCGCCGGCATGCTCCGCTTGATGAATTCCCTACGTTCCATGGCCGTCCGCGTCCCGCCATCCGCCCGGCGGGGTGGCGCCCCCCTTTCCGATCGGGCATTCAGAGGCCCAATTGGACCTCACGGCCAGTATACGGCTGGTAGGAGGAACGCGGCAAACCCATGAGGAGGGTTCAATGAGTGCGGAGAAGCGCGTCAGTCGGAGAGGGTTCCTGAGGTCCACAGGGGCGGCGGTGGTGGGAGGCACGGTGATCTCCGGAGCCGCTCCAGGGAGCGCCTCTGAGGGGAGACCCCAGCAGGCGGGAATCCGGGAGTACCGAACCCTGGGGCGCACCGGGTTCGAGGTCTCTGATATCAGCTTCGGGACGGGGAATCTGGACAACGCCAACGTGCTGGCCGTGGCTCTGGATAAGGGGATGAACTACATCGACACCGCAGAGCACTACGTGAACGGCCGGGCGGAACGAACCATCGGTGAGGTGTTACCGGGCCGGGACCGATCATCCCTGTTCATTACGACGAAGCTCAACCTCTCGCATGCCAGCGTCGCCCGAGGACGGGATTCGAAGGAACAGATCAAGGAGCGGTTCCGCCGGTGCCTGGAGAACATGCAGACGGATTACGCCGACTGTCTCATGATCCACCTGACACCCACCGTAGCCATGGTGACCCATGAGGACTTCCACGCCGCCTTCGAGGAGCTCAAAGCCGAAGGTCGAGTCCGGTTCCTGGGTCTCTCGAACCACGGGATGCAGCACGCCGTATACGGTGGGACCCAGGAGGGGATGGAGGAGATCATCGGTGCAGCAGCGGCAGACGGTCGCTTCGACGTGGTCCTCTTCGTGTACAACTTCCTTCAGAAGGAGCAGGGGGAACGGATCATCGACGCCTGCCGGGCCAAGGACATGGGCGTCACGCTCATGAAAACCGACCCCGTGGGGATCAGCTCGATCCTGGGAGAGGGACTGGAAGCGGGACGCCAGGTTTCCGAGGCCCGAGAGCAGGTCATTCGCGACTACATGCGCTGGACCGAAGCAGCCGAGGAATTCAAGCGCATTCACGGCCTCCAGTCCGAGGCCCAGGTTCGGGACGCCGCGACCAAGTTCTGCCTGGACCACCCAGGTGTGCACACCGTGTGCGCCACCATCAACAGCTTCGATGTCCTGGACGCATTCGTGGCCCTCTCGGGGCAGCGTCTGACCGAGACGGAGCGCCCGATGTTGGCCCGTTACGAAGACCTGCTGGGGCCCTTCTATTGCCGCCACGGGTGCGGGATCTGCGAACCGGCTTGTCCGCACCAGGTTCCCGTCAACGATGTCCTTCGCTACGGCCACTACTTCCACGCCCAACGCAGGGAGAAGCAGGCCATGCAGAAATATGCCGCGTTGCCCGGCGTCGCTGCGGGAGGGTGTCTGGATTGTGACGGGCATTGCGAGAATGCTTGTCCGTTCGGAGTCCCGGTCAGGGCCTTGCTCGCCCGAGCCCATCAGAGGCTGAGCCTGGTCTGACTGCGGGCGCCGGGCCCGCCTCGGCCTTACTTTGTCGGGGAAATTTCGAACACGGTGCTGAATATGTGGCGCGAGCCGCCAAAGGAGCCAACCCATGAAGAGCCGCAACGGTAACCCGGAAGAGAAGAGCGGAGTTTCCCGGAGAGACTTCGTCCGAACAGGAGGAGCGGTCCTGGCAGGGGGGGCGGCTTTGGGAGGCGGAGTCGTCCCCGCCCGAGGAGACACCAGTCCGGATTCCCGCGCGAGGCTATTCCCCGAGGCGAAGAGGCAGGAGGCCAAGATCAAGGCATACCGCACGCTCGGACGTACCGGTTTCCAGGTCTCCGACGTCGGGATGGGGAGTGTTCCTCTCCGAGAGACAGCCGTGGTCCGTTACGCCTACGACAAAGGGGTGAACTACTTCGACACGGCGGAGGGTTACGGAAATGGCGCAGCCGAGCGGGCCATCGGCGACGCCATGCAGCACATGGATCGAGACAAGATCTTCATCGCCACCAAGGCGAGGATCCGGGAGGGGGACGACGCGGAGGCTGTGGTGCAGAAAGTTCGTCAAAGTCTGGAGCGCCTCCAGACCGAGTACGTCGATGCCTACTCCATGCACGCCGCTTCAACTGTGGAGGCCCTTGACCATCCAGGATTTCACGAGGCCATGGATCTCCTCAAAGCCGAAGGCAGGGTTCGCTTCCGGGGGGTCTCGTATCACGGTCCCGGTCGAGATACCGACCAGCCCACCGTGGACGTACTGAGCGCAGCGGCGGAGGATGGTCGCTTCGACATGATGCTTCTGGTCTACAATTTCATGAACCACGAGGACGGAGACCGCATCCTGGCGGCGTGCAAGGCCAACAACGTCGGCACGACGGCCATGAAGACCTCTCCGGGGTCTATCCGGTACGAACCCGTCGATCCGGAGAACCTTACCGAGAGCCAGGAGCGGTACCTTCAGCGGTTCATTCAGCGCGGACAAACGCGGGAGGCGGCCATGGAGCGCCTCCATGCCCAGGCGGAGCGCCAGAAAGACCTGTACGACCGGACCCGTCCCTTTGCCGAAAGGTATGGTGTCCAGACGGCCGAACAACTCAGGGTGGGGAGCATCCATTGGGTCCTTCAAAACCCCGACATGCACACGGCCTGTGTGGCCTTCACGGACTTCGGGCTGGTGGACCGGGTGATTCCCGTATCAGGAACCGCCCTCACCGCCCCGGAGCAGGACATGCTCCAGGAGATCAAGCTGGCGTTGGACAATCAGTATTGCAGACACGGCTGCTTCGAGTGTGTGGAGACCTGTCCCACGGGGGTGCCTGTCAGCACGATCATGCGGTATGCCTACTACTATGAGGGTCAGGGGCTGGAGAAGCACGCCATGTCCCTCTATGCCGGATTGGAGGGCTCCGGGGCTTCCGCTTGCCTCGACTGCCCGGGGCACTGTGAGGGCGCCTGCCGCTTCGGTATCGACATTCAACCGAATCTGCTCCAGGTGCACAGCCTGTTGACCCTGGCCTGATTCGAACCCGGAGGTATTGACGTGGGTCCGACCAATACTCGAAGGATCATCACGCTGGCCGTCCTCGGCCTCTCTCCCTGTCTGTTTTCCTGCTCCGGGGCTGAGCCGGGGGCCCAAAGCGGGGCGGGACCTGACTTCCCGGCCGTGGAAGGATGGTCTCAGACCGGGGAAGTCCTCACCTACGACGCCGACAACCTCTGGGAATACATCAACGGTGCAGCCGAGCTCTTCGTGGAATTCGGGGTCCAGACCTGCCGGACGGCCGACCTCGTCGGAGGCGACGTCACGGTCACGGTCGACCTCTATGACATGGGGACACCCCTGAATGCGTTCGGGGTGTTTGAACGGGAGAAGCCGGGGGAGAGCCTGGCAATTCCCGGAGCCACGGCCGGGGTCGTTTCAGCCCCCTATCAGGCCCTCCTTCTGAAGGGAGGCACCTACGTCAAGGTCAACACCTTCGAAGGCGAGCTCACCGAGGCCTCCGGCCTCCAACTTCTCGAGGCCCTCGCCGCCGCCCTCCCCGGGGAGACAGATGTTCCTCCCGAGCTGGCCCTCCTACCGGCCGACGGGAAGGTAGCGGGAACCGAAGGATACAAACCTCTGGCTTTCCTTGGTCAGACCGAGCTCGCCGGTTGCCTCTACGCCGAGTACTCCCGAGGGGGAGAAGAGCCGTGGCAGGGGTTCGTGGTCCTTCCTTCGGCTGCCTCTGCCGTTTGGGAGGACGTGTCCGGATCCTGGGAGTCCATGGAGCACAACGGCGAGGAAGTGTTTTTCACCGAGGTGCCCTACAGCGGGTTCGTTGGAATCATGAGACTGGGGGATCGGGTGTTCGGAGTGGCCGAAGCCCAGGATCGGGCCCAGATGCTTGCCCGGGTGGAGGGGTTCATCGAATAGACACCGAACCGCGAGAGGGCTGATCCCCTCGGACCGGTTGCCCTGACTCTTCGTCGAACAGGGATCCTCGGACCTCTCCGGAAAACGAATCAGGGGGCCCGGCATGATCACCGGCCCCCCTGATGGCCGCTGCTGGACTCGAACCAGCGACCCCATCGATGTGAGCGATGTGCTCTACCAGCTGAGCTAAGCGGCCGCCCCGCAGGTCCCTTCGGACCACCTGCAAGTTGAATCGGCCGGGTCCGCAGACCCGGCCTTTCAGTACCCCCAGGGGGAATCGAACCCCCGTCTCCTGGCTGAGAACCAGGTATCCTGGGCCACTAGACGATGGGGGCAAAGGCAAATCCCGCAGGTCCAGAGCGGCGCTAAACATACAGAAACGGCCAAAACGTCTCAAGTCCTCTGGGCTCGGCATGGTGGCACCGACCCACCCTCAGAGGGACCGCCCCATTACTGGGACCGGCCCCTCCCATTATCTTTGAGGTTTGATGGCCCCGAAAATCGCAGGGAAAGAGGACGATGGCCGAGAAGTTGAACAAACAATCCATTCAGGGATGGCTCGAGAAACGCCCGGGATGGAAGGTCAAGGGACAGGCGCTCATCAAGGAGTTCACCTTCAAGTCCTTCCGGGACACCATCGTTTTTGTGAACCGGATCGCCAGCCTCGCCGATGAGACCAGCCACCGACCGAACATCGACATCCGCGACAATATGGTCCGACTGGCTCTGACAACGCCTGAGGTCAACGGCGTTTCTCAGAAAGATCTCGAGCTGGCACAGCGAATCGACTTTGCTACCTCTGCTCGTTGAACGGGCGGTCTTCCTCCTCTTCACCCCTCCCGTGCAACAGGAAATCCCTGGCCAGTAGGAAGGTCTCTTCGTGATCCTGTAAGCCCTGGTGGGTCGGGCAGCAGATGAGCCGGTCGCCCAACCCAGGCAGGGTTCCCCCACGATTCGGCACCACAGTCAGGTCCAACGGCGTCCGAATGGTGAGGGCCTCAACCCAGTGGTTCGGATCGGGTCCTTCTTCCAGCCGAAGGAGGAAGTCGCTCCCAGGCCGCATCTCCTCTCCCCCATCCCCCCAAGCCAAATGAGCGATGAGGGTCCCCTGCAGCGGCGACCCTAGGAAGACGACTCTGCGAATCGGCAGGAGGTCGCCCTTTTCCTGGAGAAGGACCCAGAGTGCCAGACCTCCCATGGAATGGGCCACCACGTCGACCCACACGGACCCCGTTTCCTCGAGCAAGGACTGAATGGTCTCCTCGATCTCCCGGGCATGATCCAGGTTGCTTCCTACCGGATCCGCGAACTCCAGCGCAACGACCCACCCCTCCTGCCATCCGTCCCGGGTCAGCCTCTCCACCAGGGGCAGGAGCTCTTTGGCTCCGCTGAGCCATCCAGG
>JBDHCH010000043.1:0-33621 GCA_039592115.1 Gemmatimonadota bacterium
GAAGTCCGTTACGGGGTCACCACCGGGATCAGCGCCCATGACCGGGCAAAAACCATCCAGGTTCTCCTGGACCCGGAAACCCGCCCTTCAGATTTGAGGAGACCCGGGCACATTTTCCCGCTCCGCGCTCGACCGGGGGGGGTCCTCCGCCGCGTGGGCCAAACCGAGGCGGCCGTGGACCTTGCCCGGTTGGCCGGCCTTCCCGCCGCAGGCGTTATCTGCGAGATCCTCAAAGAAGACGGGAGTATGGCTCGCCGGCCGGAGCTCGAGGTCGTGGCGGAGGAACACGACCTGAAGTTCATCACGGTGGCTGACCTGGTATCCTACCGCCTTGCCAGGGAGCGGCTGGTCAAACGGATCGCCGAGGCGGACCTCCCTACGGAATTCGGGAGTTTCCGCCTGATCGGCTATACCAATCTTGTCGACGAGCGGGATCATGTCGCGCTGGTGAAAGGCGATCTGGTCGGCAAGTCCGACGTCCTCGTCCGGATGCACTCCGAGTGTTTGACCGGGGACGTCTTCGGATCCCAGCGATGCGACTGCGGGGAACAGCTCCATGCCGCCATGCGACGCATCGACGCCGAGGGAATCGGTGCAATCGTCTACCTGAAGCAGGAGGGTCGGGGAATCGGGCTGGCGAATAAGATCCGTGCATACGACCTTCAAGATCAGGGGCGGGACACGGTGGAGGCCAACGAGATGCTGGGGTTCAAACCGGACCTCCGTGAGTACGGGATCGGTGCTCAGATCCTGCTGGACCTGGGGCTCACCTCCATCCGGATTCTCACCAACAATCCCAGGAAGATCGTCGGCCTCGAGGGGTACGGTCTGACGATCTCCGGTAGGGAGCCCATGCAGGTCGAGGCAGGGGACTTCAACCGAGAATATCTGGCCACGAAGCGTACGAAGCTGGGACACATTCTTTAGACATCGGTCGGGGGTTCTGGCGTGAACGAGATCAATGGGGACCTGAACGGAACCGGGAAACAGTTCGCAATCCTGGTCACACGATTCAACAGCCTGGTCACGGAGCAACTCGTGGCCGGAGCCAAGGATTGCCTCATCCGCCACGGCGTCGCGGAAGAGGACATCGACCTGTTCCGAGTGCCCGGTGCGTGGGAGTTGCCGGCTGCCGCAGCCAAGGTGGTCGCTTCGGGGAAGCATGACGGCGTCGTGGCCCTGGGATGTGTGATCCGTGGGGGCACGCCCCACTTCGAGTATGTTGCCGGGGAAGCTACCCGGGGCCTCGGGGTGGTCGCCCGGGAGGCGCCCATCCCGGTTTCCCTCGGGGTACTCACCACCGACACGGTGGACCAGGCTCTCGAAAGGGCGGGGACCAAGGCGGGAAACAAGGGATGGGATGCAGCCCTCAGCGCACTGGAGATGGCCGAACTCTACCGGCGAATGGAGTAGCTTTTTGCCTCCGACCCCTCCGGCCCTGAATGGGGACCATCCTCGGGACCGAGGCAGGGCCCGTGCTTGGGCCCTTCAAGTTCTCTATCGATGGGAAAGCGCAGGGGCGGGCGAAACCATCCTCCAGGCCCTCTCGAAGGTACTTCGGACGAGAAGGGTGGCTTCCAAACGGGTGCCCTACCTGGAACTCCTGCTCGAGGCGCTTCAGGACCACCTGCCGGATGTGGACCGTGCGCTTCAGGGCGCCCTGGAGAACTGGCGCCTGGATCGCCTCTCCGTGATGGACCGGTCCATACTGCGCATCGGCGCAACCGAAATCCTGTTCCTCGAGGACATCCCCCCGAAGGTTTCGATACAAGAAGGAATCCACTTGGCTGAAGCGTACGGCGGCAAGGACTCTCCCAGATTTGTGAACGGGGTTCTGGATGCCCTCTACAAACGCACGAAGGGATAATCGGGTGTCGGCCCGGAGGGGAGGAGGCTTCCCCAGGTGAGGGTCCTCGTCGTCAATTGGCAGGACCGACTTAACCCTCAAGCCGGCGGAGCCGAAATCCATCTTCATGAGGTCTTCGGCCGATTGGCCGGCTGGGGCCATGAAATCAGTCTTCTCACTTCCGGCTTCTCGGGGTGCCGGGCTGAGGAGGAACTGGACGGAATCCGCATACTCCGGGTCGGGGGCCGATTGACCTTCGGGCTACGCGTCCCCGGTGTTTTCAGAAGACGTTGGCCCCGGGAGCATTTCGACGTCATCGTCGAAGACCTGAACAAAGTCCCCGTCTTCCTGCCCCTCCTCACGAAAACCCCCATGGTCCTGCTGGTTCACCACCTGTTTGGATCCACCGCGTTCCAGTCGGCTTCGTTCCCGGTGGCCGCCGCGACCTGGCTACTGGAACGGCCCGTTCCAAGAGCCTATCGAAGCTGTGCGGTTGTGGCCGTCTCTGAAAGCACTGCGGAGGATCTCCGGCAACGGGGCCTCGAAGACGGAGGGATCTCCATTGTGCCGAATGGAGTGGATCTGGAGACGTATTCTCCAGACCCGGGTGTGGTACGCTCCCAGGATCCGACCCTCCTTTACCTTGGCCGACTGAAGCGCTACAAGCGGGTGGATTTGATCTTGAAGGCCGTGGCTGGCCTGAAAGCGCGTGTCGAAGGCCTAAGGTTCCTCGTTGCCGGGACAGGAAGTGAGGAAGAAAGACTCAAGCACCTCTCGTCGTCCTTGGGTTTGGGGGAAACAGTTCGCTTTTTGGGGTATGTGAGTGAGGAGGAGAAGATTCGCCTCCTTCGGACCAGTTGGGTTCATGTCTTGACCTCTCCCAAAGAGGGCTGGGGGATTTCAGCGCTGGAGGCCGCAGCCTGCGGCACGCCGACCGTGGCTAGCGATTCGCCCGGGCTCCGAGACGCGGTTCAAGACGGAGAGACGGGGGTTCTGGTGCCCCATGGCAGCGTCGAGAGTCTCGTATCGGCCCTCGAAAACTTGATCGAATCGAATGTTCGTAGAAAGGAGATGGGAGAAAAAGCGCGATGCTTTGCCGAAGCGTATTCCTGGGAACGGTCAGCCCGGCAAATGCTTGCCATCCTGGAAGATCGGGTAGCCCAAGGTCACCCGCCTCAATAACTTTTTCACTTCTCCCGTGGCTGTCGATGAGCGCAGCGAACACGAGAGAGGCGCGTCTTCAACGGAGGAGCAATGAGAGTCCAGATCGCGGCCCGCCAATGCGAGATCCCCGAGAGCGTTCGGACCCGTACGGAAGAGCAAATCGTCAAGCTCAACAAGTACGAACCCCGTCTCTCCGGCGCCGAGGTAGTCTTCCAAACCGAAAAGCACCTGAAAAAGGTCGAGGCAGTCCTGAAAGTCGATCGAGAGGAGCCGGTCGTAGCCGGAGGCGAGGGTGTGGAATTTCGGGAAGCTCTCGACCTGATGGTGGACCGGCTTGCCAAAATCCTCCGACGCCGGCGATCGCAGAAGAAGGAACACCACCGACCGAGCTATCCTGACTCCGTTCCTCTGGACGAATGAAGGTGACTGATTGAAGAGACAAATCACAGTCGAGGAGCTTCTTCGGGAACGGGAAGAAAGCCTCGCTCTTGAGAACCTGACTCCCGAAGCAGGACTTCGCCGGCCCATCACCCATCCCGACCCCACGAACCCCGGGCTGGCGTTAGCTGGGTTCACTGAACGGGTGAGGGATGGCAGGGCGCAGGTCTTCGGTGAAACCGAAATGGCCTATTTAGCCCACCTCGATCCCCAGGTGGCGGGCGAGAGACTTCGGGACTTTTTCCACCACGAACTGCCGGTGGTATTCGTCACGAAAGCGATCGACGTTCCCGCCTATTTCCTGGAGATTGCGCTGGAGTACGACATCCCCGTTTTCCGGACTACCCTCGGGACGGGCATGTTCTTCCAGCGACTGAACCCCTACCTGGACGCCCTGCTGGCGCCCACGGTCAGCCTTCACGGCTCCCTTGCAGACGTCTACGGGGTAGGCCTTCTCTTCGTGGGTGAGAGCGGGATCGGGAAGAGTGAGTGCGTGCTGGATCTGGTGGAGCGGGGCCATCGGCTGGTGGCCGATGACCTGGTGTTTGCCACAAAACGAGGCCATGACATCATCATTGGGCACGGCCATGAGTTTCAACGGCACCACATGGAGATTCGCGGGATCGGCATCATCGATGTCAGAGCTTTGTTCGGAATTCGGGCCATCCGCCAACAGAAACGGATCGAAGTGGTCGTGCAGTTGGAGAGCTGGGATGACGGACGGGACTATAGCCGGACCGGGCTGGAGCGCGATGAGACAGATATCCTGGGCGTGACCCTCCCGAAGGTGACGGTACCACTGAATCCGGGGAAGAACATCACGGTAATCTCCGAAGTGGTCGCCATGAATCACCTGCTGAAATACGCCGGGATCGACCCTGCACTCGAGTTCGACCAGCGCTTGAAGGAAGCTCTTCGGCCGGTCCGCCAGTACCTGGAAGAGGACTATGAGTGATGGGGAGGAGGTGCGCGGGATCGTCCTTGGCCACGGCCTCATGGCCCGGGGCCTGGTGGATGCGGTGACGAAGATCTCCGGTGTGGAGGACGGGATCCTCGTTCCCCTGAGTAACGAAGGAAAATCCCCTCAGACCCTCCAGGAGGAGTTGGACCTCCTCATCGGGGAAGGCCCCACTGTCTTGTTCACCGACCTCCCCAGCGGAAGCTGTGCGCTGGCTGCCCGGGTTTGCTGCAAAGAGGTGACCCGACAGGTCGTGATCAGCGGAGTGAACCTCCCCATCCTCCTCGACTTCGTGTTCAACCGGCACCTGTCGCTGAACGAGCTGGTTCCCCGCCTTCTCTCCAAAGGGATTGGGAGCGTGAAAAGCGTCCCAGACTTTTCAGAACATGCCAATCGTCCTCTTTAGGGTCGATGAGCGTCTCATCCACGGCCAGGTGGTTGTCGGATGGGGCGGCCAGTTGCGGCCAGACGTTTTTGTGGTCGTGGACGCGGGCCTTGCAGCCAGTGAGTGGGAACAGGAACTCTATCGCCTTGGCGTACCGGAGGGAGCCACCGCGAAGTTTCTTTCTCCTGAAACCGCTCGCCACGATCTCCAGCCTCTGAGAGAGTCCCCCGAACGCACGGTCATTCTCACGCGGGACGTCGAGACCATGTTGGCCCTCGCCCGAAGGGGGAATATGGAAGGGGAATCCGTGAACCTGGGTGGGATCCACTCCCAAGCCGGCCGGGAGGAGGTCCTGCCGTACCTCTTCCTGGGCGGCGATGATCGATCTCTTCTCCGGGAACTATCGGCTGAAGGCGTGGTGGTGACCGCAAGGGATCTTCCCGGTTCCCACGAAGTGTCACTCGACTCACTTCTCGGGTAAGGAGGCCGTCGGGAACGTGACACCAGACTCGTTCATCCTGGTCCTGCTCGGTGGCATCCTCGCCCTGGATGGAACCTCCGTCGGCCAGTTCATGATTTCCCGGCCCCTCGTGGCAGGAACACTGACCGGGTGGGTCCTGGGTGACCCCGTCCTCGGGCTCGTCGTCGGCGGGGTCATCGAGCTCTATTTCATTCCAGTCTTTCCGGTGGGAGGAGCGGAGTTCCCGGAAGGGGGCCCCCCCACGCTGGTCGGGGTGGTGGCCGCGGCGGGGATCCCCGGTGCTGGAGGGATTGCCCTGGGCGTCATGGTTGGCCTGCTGTTCAGCCGACTGGCGGCCCTGTCCGTTCACCTCCTACGGAAGGCCAACAGCCGTATCGTGCCCGACCCGGCCAGAGCGCAGGTTTCCTCACGACAGGTCGTTCTCGCCCATCTCGGGTGTGCCGGCCTGGATTTCTTGCGGGGTGCAGCGCTGGCCGGGCTTGGGCTTGGGCTGGCTGGCTGGACCACATCTTCCCTCCAGGGGCTCTGGCCCTTGAGCCTCCCCATCACGCTTGGCCTCTTGATCCTGGGAACTGCCCTCCCGGCCGGAGCGTTCGTGCGGTCGGTCGGCGGTTGGAGGAAGAGAGGAGTCCTGTTCGCAGCCGGGGCAGGTGGCTTCTTGATCGGGAGTATTCTCCTGTGAAGAAGCCCAGCCGCAGAGCCTGTATCTCCACTTTCCTCCGATCGTTCCTGATCCAGGGCTCATGGAACCGTCGGACGATGCTGGGATCTGGGTTCGGGTTCTCTATTCTCCCGACCCTCCGGAGGGTTTACAGGGATGATCCGGAGGGCTTCGAAGCCGCCGTGACACGTCATGTCGAGCATTTCAATGCCCACCCCTACCTGGCAAACCTGGCCCTCGGTGCCACCTGCCGAATGGAGATGGATGGGGAGCCGCCCGAGGAAATCCGGCGCTTCAAGCTCGCCGTTCGAGGACCGTTGGGGAGCCTGGGGGACTCCCTCGTGTGGGCGGGGTGGCGTCCGGCCACGGTCCTCATGGCCCTTGCCTTGGGATTGTCCGGCGCATCCCCCGGAGTGACGGTCCTGTTCTTCCTCCTGGCATATAACGTCGGGCACCTGCTCCTCAGGTTCGGGGGGTTCGCGGTGGGTCTGGAGCGGGGGACACAGATCGGAGACTCCCTTCGAAAGATGTCTCTTCCCCTCCAGGCCGATCGCCTAGCAGGGATCGGGGTGTTCTTCCTCGGGGCGGTCCTGGGCCTGGTGTTGGGACGAGGCTCGGAGTTCGGGGTCCGGGTGCTCCCCTGGGGGGCCTTGCTCGCGCTCGGGCTGTTCCTCGGCAGCCGCCTCGGCCAGGGCTCATGGCGAGTGATTTACTGGACGGTGGGCGGGTTGGGTGGTGTTCTTTTTCTGATCGGGTGGTTCGGATGACATTGGGGAACGAAAAGGAAGCAGAAGTCCAGATAGTGAACAGAGCCGGACTCCATGCTCGCCCGGCGGCTCTCCTGGTCAAGCTGGCGGGCACATACCAAGCGCTGATCCATGTGGAAAAGGATGGTCTCCAGGTCAATGGAAAGAGCATCATGGGGGTCCTGATGCTGGCGGCGGAGCAGGGGTCCACCCTCAGATTCACCGCAGTCGGAGACGACGCAGAGGAGGCTCTCGACGCGCTGACGGCCCTGGTCCGCCGAGGATTCGAGGAGGAATAAGCTGTGCCGATCGTGAGAGATGGATTCGGTGTTTCGGAGGGAATCGTCGAGGGGAGGGTACGTCTTCTCCGTTGGGGGCCTCCCACGGTACTTCACAGGCGAGTGGACGGAGACCAGGTGGAAGACGAGGTCGCCAGATTCCATTTGGCCCGTGAGGAGACCAGATCCAAGTTGATCCAGTTGAAGGCGGCAACCGCGGGTCGCCTCGGAGAGGTGGAAGCCAGGATCTTCGATCCACAGCTCCTCATGTTGGACGACGCGGAAGTGGCGGAGACTACCGTTCAATACATTCGGGACAATTACCTCACCGCAGCCCAAGCCTTCAACTGGAGGATCCTCGAGCTCCAGGCCATGTGGACCAGGACCATGAATCCCATGGTCCTGGATCGGGTGAACGATCTGGAGGACCTCCATAGTCGGCTCCTGCACCGGATCCTGGACCTCCCGGACCCCTTCGATTTCTCGAACCCGGAAGAACCGGCAATCCTCGTGGCCCAGAATCTCACTCCCAGCATGGCGGTTCAGTTCGATCCGGAGAAGATCAAGGGAGTGGCCACGGATATGGGAACGCGTACCGCCCACTGGGTGATTCTCGCCCGCTCCCTGGCTCTTCCTGCCGTGGCAGGCTTGGGGGACATCACCTTGATTGCCAAGGACGGTCAGGAAGCCATTCTGGATGGTCGGATCGGACGGGTGATTCTCGATCCGGGAGAACGGGAGTGGAAGACGTTCCGGGGGAGGGAGGTCCAGATCAGGGAGTGGGAAGAGGAAATATCCCAGATCGCGGGGCTGGACGCGGTCACCCTGGACGGCCAGCCAGTCGCTCTTCGGGCGAACCTGGACCTGCCATGGGAGGCCGAGCACGCCCTGAGTCACGGGGCCCAAGGGGTTGGTCTATTCCGAACGGAGTTCCTCGTGGTGGGCCGATCCTCCCTGCCATCGGAAGAAGAACAGTACGAGGGCTACCGGAGGGTGGCCGAGACCTTCCCGGATTCAGCGGTCATCATCCGGACGTTCGACCTTGGAGGAGACAAGTTCCCCATGTTCCTCCATATGCCCCGGGAAGAAAATCCCTATCTGGGCTGGAGAGCAATCCGAGTATGTCTGGACCAACCGGAGCTGTTTCGTCCTCAACTCAGAGCCCTGCTTCGAGCTACTGCCCATGGGGATATCCGGATCATGCTCCCACTGGTCAACGATGTCGACGAGGTGCTCAAGGTGCGGGGGATGTTGAAAGAGGAGGAGGATAACCTCTCTGCAGACGGGGTCCCATTCAATTCGGGGTATAAGCTCGGCCTTCTCGTCGAGACCCCGGCAGCCGCCCTGGACGCCGTCGAGTTGGCCCGCCACACAGACTTCTTTTCCATCGGAACCAACGATCTGGTTCAATACACTCTGGCCGTGGATCGGAACAACACCCGGTTGGCCGGCCTATTCAATCCATTCCACCCTGCCGTGGTGCGGCAACTCCATCAGATCTCCCGGGTAGCCAGGGCTGCCGGAATCGAGGTCAGTGTTTGCGGCGAGCTGGCAGCCAACCCTTTGGGGGCTTTTCTCCTCCTGGGGTTGGACATCCATTCCCTGTCCGTGGCATGGCCGTCTCTCCCGGAAATCAAGAAGGTGATCCGGGAGATCCGTATCGAAGATGCACGGAAGGCGGCGGCGAAGGCGCTGGCCTCCCCCACGAGCAGGGAGGTCACGGCCAGGCTGGTGGAGGGTGTCGGGGACAGCATCGACCTATCGGCCTTCTCCGGACGATGGAGCCTGGATCTTCCACAGTGATGGGCATCGCCCTGGAAACCTGAATACCAAGAACCCCAACGGGAACGGTACACGTGAGTCTTCAACTCTTCACTTCGGAGTCGGTGACGGAAGGTCATCCGGACAAGATCGCTGACCAGATCTCCGACGCCATCCTCGACGAGATTCTCTTGCAGGATCCCATGGCCCGGGTTGCGGCCGAAGTTCTGGTGACGACCGGAATGGCCCTGATCTCGGGGGAGATCACGACCGAGGCCTATGTGGAGATCCCGGCCATCGCCCGTCAGACTCTGAAGGAGATCGGATACGTTCGAGCCGACTACGGGATCGACGGCCACACCAGCGCCGTGCTGACCACCATCGACCAGCAGGCCTGGGACATCGCCCAGGGTGTGGATACGGGGGGAGCCGGGGACCAGGGCATGATGTACGGATATGCCACCGACGAGACCGAGTGTTTCATGCCCGCGCCCGTTACTCTGGCCCATGGACTGACCAACCGCCTGGCCCAGCTGCGGAAATCGGGCGAGATCCAATGGATTCGGCCCGACGGGAAGGCTCAGGTCTCAATGGAATATGAGGGAGACCGCCCCTCGAGAGTCCATACGGTCGTGCTCAGCACCCAACACGATCCGGAGATCGAGCAGGACGCCCTCGAGGCAGAGCTCCTGGAGAAGGTGATCCTGCCCGTCATTCCCGACGAGTATATGGACCGATCTCGTTGCATCTTCCACATCAATCCGACCGGGCGCTTTGTGGTTGGGGGCCCCCACGGGGATACCGGCCTGACCGGCCGGAAGATCATGGTGGATACCTACGGCGGGATCGGTCGCCACGGTGGGGGCGCCTTTAGCGGGAAGGACGCCACCAAAGTGGACCGGTCGGGGGCTTATGCCGCTCGCTGGGCGGCGAAGAACATGGTTGCAGCTGGCGCGGCAAAGCGCTTCGAGCTTCAGGTTGCCTATGCCATTGGTGTCGTCGAACCAGTGGCGGTCTACGTCGACACCTTTGGGACCGGGGTCCGCCCGGATCCTGACCTGGCGGGGATTGTCAGGGAACTCTTCGACCTGCGCCCCAGAGCCATCATCGACGGGCTGCAGTTGAGAACTCCCATCTTCCGTCCCACATCAGCTTATGGACACTTCGGGCGCCGGCCCCGGGATGCAACCGTGCAAGGGATCAACGGGGACGGGAGCACGGAAGTGGGGCTTTTCCCATGGGAAAAGTTGGACCGGGTGGAGGAAATTCGGGACCGGTTGAACCGCTGAAACCGGACTCGGACGTCTACGGCCGAGAACTGGCACGAACCAGACCTGGCCTTCGGAGTATTGTCTGTGGAGGAGAACCTATCGGGCAGTGGCCCGAGGCCGGCGTGAGGACCGAGGGAGGGGCCGTGTTGGTTGAGGTCAAAGTGCAGAGTTTGGGATTGGATCGGAACACCAACACCCCGGTCGTAATCCTCCGAGAGCAAAGCGGAGAGCGTGTGCTCCCTATCTGGATCGGGCCAGGGGAAGCGAGCGCCATCGCCATGCACCTCGCCGAGTGGTCTTTTTCCCGGCCACTTACCCACGACCTGCTGGTATCCCTGATGGAAGGGCTCGGCGGGTCCCTTTCCCGTGTGATCATCTCCAGGGTCGTGGACAATACCTATTTCGCCGAGCTGGAGGTCCGGCGAGACGAGGAGGTGATCTCGGTGGACGCCCGCCCCTCGGACTCCATAGCCATCGCTCTCAGAACCGGATCGTCCATCTTCGCAGATGAGAGTCTCCTCGAATCGGTCACGGTGGAGGTCGCCGAAGATGAGTCGGTTTCCATGGACCTGGACTCTGGCGAGGTCTCCTATCTCGAGGAGAAGGGGGAGGACCTCAAAGAATACCTTCGGAAGTTGAATCCGGAGGATTTCGGCCGCTTCACTCCCTGACATGATGTCGTCCCCTCCCTCACGACCAACCCTCTGGGCGGGAGCCGTCCCACTCGTCTGCTTCTTCGTCCTGGGCACTCCGTATTCTCTGGGCGCACAGGAAGAAGTCATCCCCATCATCAGAGGCGAGGTCTTGGCCGGGAGCGATCCCCTTCCCGGAGCGATGGTGGTACTCCACGAAGTCTCCAGCGAGGTTTCGGGAGAGATCGATAGCATCCAGGCCGGGGCGGACGGCACGTTCGAGCTTACCTTGCCTCGGGTCCCTGCCCACGGGGTACGAAGCGAGGTCTACTTCGCTTCGGTCAGGCACAAAGGGTTGCTCTATTTCGGGATCGCCATCACCGATCCCGCCCAGCTGGATTCATTGTATGTGATCCAAGCCTTTGACACCCTTTCTGTAGCTCCCGGAGGCGCGACGCTACCCCTCACGGCCCGGACCATCTTTCTGGACAAGGTGGAAGGGGGTTGGGAGGCTACCGATTTCATCCAGGTCAGGCAGGAGATGGATCGAACCCTCTTCTCCCCTGTGGACGGAGTGACGTGGCGGTACCCCCTCCCCCCCGGGGCGGAAGAGTTTGAAGTCGGGCAGTCGGACCTGGCTCCCGACGCAGTGCTCTTCCAGGAAGGGAATCTCGAGTTCTTTGCGCCCATTCCTCCCGGCGAGCGCTTTTTCCTTGTTCGGTACCGTCTCCCTCATGAGGAGTTTACTGTCCCCCTGCCGGGTCCGACGGACCAGATGGAGATCCTGGTGCGAGAGCCGGGACCTGAAGTCGAGGTCCCTCCGCTCACTCGAACCGCCCCAGTGGAGTTGGAGCCTGGAAACGTCTTCAAGCGCTATGAAGGTCTGAACCTGATCGATGCGGAGATCGCCGGAACCGTCGTCGAGGAGCCACTCCAATTCCGCGCCGAGTGGGTAGGGCTCCTCGTGGCAGCCGTTTTGGGGGGTCTCGGGGTCTTCGCCTTCCGCCTTCGGCGTCCACAGGCCGGCGGCGGCACCCCGCTCGATGAGCCACGGGAACGTCCAGAAGTATTGATGGCGATCGCCCGATTGGACGAAGCCTTTGAAGAAGAAAAGGACAAGGGCCCCGACGCGCTGGCCCGGTACTCGGCTCGAAGGAGAGAGCTTCTCCGCGAGTTGGAACGTCGGACCTGACGCTGGGGAAGATCTGCCCAAGTGGGGTGCGGCCGCGCACAGGGGTGTTCGCCTGCGCAATGCTCGGCGGTCTCGCGGAGTTCGTGGCGGAACCTGCCACCACGAGGGCCGCTCGGCTGCGAGTGCCAGACAAGGAAGGACGACGAAAGCGATGCCAAAGCATCGGAGAGGAGTTCTGACGCCGTATGGCGCCGCAACCCCCCTGTGCCCTTCGGGTAGTGGCTACCTGGGTGGCCGCTCGGCTCGGAACCCCGCCTCCCATCTGGCCCCGTGGCGCATGTAACGCGGCTCGCCCCACTTGTGCAGACCTTCCCTAGGAAGCCCCTGTGTCCCTGGCCACAACGCCTGCCATCCTCCTTCGGTCCCACCCGTACAGCGAAACCAGTCAGGTCCTGCGGTTCTACTCTCGGGACCTGGGGGTCCTGGCCGTCCTGGCCAAAGGCGTTCGAAAGGCCGGGGGCCGCCGCGGTGGAGCTCTTTCCACCTTCGTTCAGGGTGATCTGACACTCTATCACAAGGAAAGCCGGGAGCTCCAGACCTTCAAAGAGTTCTCTCCCGGCTCCACTCGTCGGCGGACCCTGGGCAGGGATCCGCTTCGCCTCGCCGGGGCCGCCGTCCTGGGTGAGTTGATCCTTCAGCACGCAGGATCGGACCGGAACCCGGAGCTGTTTTCTGCCCTATCCTCCGGACTGGACGCGGTGGACACCTCGGCGGAAAGGGCCTTGATCCCTACGCTGCTCAAGGAAGTCTGGTCCATTATCCGTGAGTTGGGGTATGCCCCCAGCCTCGAGAGATGCGTGTCATGCGGGGGAGGGTTGGGGCCGGACGAGCAGGGGAGATTCGACTTCGCTGAGGGAGGTATGCGCTGTCCTCGGTGCCAGGAAGGGAGGCATGGCCCGCGAGTCGGTCCCCGCGCTCGCGAACAGCTGAGGGATCTGCTCGAGGGGACGCTCCCGCAGGATCTCCAGCGATCCAAGGCCCACCTGCGACTCGCCAGCGATTTCATCACCTACCACATATCCGGGGGGAGCCCTCTTCGATCGTTCCACGTCCTCGAGACTCTCATTCCCAAGAACCATGCATAGCCTGATTCTCGGGACCGCAGGGCATATCGACCACGGAAAGACCGCACTGGTCCGAGCGCTTACCGGCGTGGACACCGATCGTCTGAAGGAGGAGAAAGAGCGGGGGATCACCGTGGACCTGGGCTTCGCAGAGCTGAGCACATCGGAGGACCTCCGTTTTGGCGTGGTTGACGTCCCGGGCCACGAGGGCTTCATCAGGAATATGCTCGCCGGGGCTACCGGAATGGACCTGGTCCTCCTCGTGGTGGCCGCAGACGAGGGGATCATGCCGCAGACCCGAGAGCACCTGGCGATCGTTCGGCTCCTCGGCGTGCCTGAACTGGTGGTGGCCCTCACGAAATCAGATCTGGTGGAAGCCGATTGGTTGGAGCTCGTGGCAGAAGAGGTCACGGAGGAGCTCAACCGACACTCCTACCCCGGGGCTCCCATCGTCCCGGTGTCCGCCATCAGGGGAGACGGACTGGAGGATCTCCTGGAGGCTCTCTCCACGGTGGGCTCCCGGACGAAGGCCAAGGCAGACGACGACGAGCCCCGCCTTCCCATCGACCGGGTATTCACCATCAGGGGTGCGGGAACCGTCGTCACAGGCACGTTGTGGACCGGGAGGCTGGGGACCGGAGACCGGGTCCGGGTCCTCCCCGGAGACCAGGAAGCCCGTGTACGCTCCCTCCAGGTGCATGGGAGGGAAGTGCGTGAGGCCCGTCCCGGGGCTCGAGTGGCCGTGGGCCTCACGGGAGGAGGGATAACCCACCAGACCATCCGCCGTGGTCAAGCCCTGGTGGTCGGAGAGGGGTGGTCCCCCTCCCGGATGCTCACGTGCAAAGTAACGGTGCTCCCTGATACCGGTTGGGAGTTGGTCCAGGGGCAACGGGTGAGGCTCCACCTAGGCACCGCCGAGGTACTCGCCAGAGCCGCTCTCCTGGAGGGCGAAAGCCTCGGGCCAGGAAGGGACGGGTGGGTTCAGTTTCGTTTGGAGGAACCGATCCTTGCGAGAGGGAGAGATCGCTTGGTGATTCGATCCTACTCTCCCCTGACCACCATCGCGGGTGGAACCGTCGCGGAAGTACTCCCAGGGAAGAGGCGCCGTCTCCAACCGGCGGAAACGGCTCGCTTGGAAGCTCTGGTGGGAGCCGACGGGGTGGAACGCCTGAAAGCCCTGTTGGATGGGGCCGGCCTCAGGGGGGCCGAACGGTCTGGCCTCCCCCATCTCACTGGCTCCTCCCCAGCGGAGATCGGGAGCTGGGCCGACAGCCTTCTGCAAACCGGTGCCGGGATCGCGCTGGACAGCCTTCTGTTCGCCTCCTCGTCCTGGACTGGAGCGACAGAGCGGGTCCTTTCCAAGCTGGAATCCTTCCACGAGGAGGAACCACTCAAACAGGGAATGCCCCTCGAGGAGCTCAGACAGGCTCTGCCCAAGGATAGTCACGCTCGGTTGGCAGACGGAATCCTCCGTCACCTCATGGCCGGCGGGACCCTGGTGGTGGAGGGTGGGTTGGGGAGACTCAAGGAATTCGCTCCCACGTTGTCTTCGGACCAAGAGGAGGCTCGGCAACGCCTATTCCGTGTCCTTCGCCTGTCCGAGCTTGCAGTGCCCGCCTTGGATGAGTTGTCCGCTCAAGCCGGCGCCACTCGGTCCGAGACGGAGTCCCTGCTCCGCCTCATGGAATCGGAGGGGGATCTGGTCGCATTGGAGGGTGGGCTCTTTTTTGCGCGGGTGACCCTGGAGCGGGCAGGTGCGTCGGTGGTGGAGGCGTTGGGCGGTCGCACCGGCCTCGGTCCAGCCGAGTTCCGGGAGGTCCTGGACGTGTCCAGGAAATACCTCCTTCCCATCCTGCGGTATTTCGACACCAAGGGGATCACGACCCGTCTCGGGGAGGACCGGTCCGTAACGGAGTCCCTCCCGGAGGGCTGGGGAACTTAGAGCCCGTGGAAGACATACTATTCAGGAGTGGGAGGTAGGGAAGGCGACGCTTGACCTTGGTCCGGCGCAATCGTACTATGGAAACGAGGTAGTAGGTCTTCACTCCCTTTGTCCTTGGAGGGCTATCGTTCCACGGCTACAGCACAGCGCATCTGTGCGGAGGTTGAGATGAGACGCCTTGGTTGCGTCCTCTTCGTCCTCCTCTCCATTGTCGGCTCCACTTTTCCGGCTTCTGCCCAACAAAGCGGGTCGACTGGAAAGCAGGATTCCGGGTTTTTCCTGGAGCAGAATTATCCGAACCCCTTCAATCCGGAGACGAAGATTCCTTTCGTCCTCGGTGAGGAGTTGTTTGCGGGCGGGCAGCCCGTGACCATTTCCGTTCGGATCTTCAACGTTCTGCAGCAGTTCATCGCCGCCCCAACAGCGCTGAACCACCCAAGAGGGGAAGGTGTGCCCCTTCTCGATTTGGAGTATCCCTTTCCTGGTAGGTTCGAGGCCTACTGGGATGGCCGGGATGAGTTTGGAAGGCAGGTTGCGTCCGGAGTCTATTTCGTCCAGCTCGCGGTGAGCGGGAAAAGGCCACAAGTCCGTAAGATGTTCGTCACCAAGTGACGGCGCGTCCTTCGGCCTTGGGCCGGAGGCGGAGAGAGAAAGACACTTAGGGGCGCCCGAGGATAGGCGCCCCTAAGTGCTTATGTATTAAATACCTAAGATTGATCAGGAAAGAACATAGATAAAGCGGCCGCAACTCTCACAGGTTTGGACCGCCCGGTTCAGCTCTCCGCTTCGGGAGGTGGGGATCGAGACGAAACAACCGTAACAGACCCCACCGATCACAGGAACCACCATCCGGCCGAGAGCGGGAAGGCCACGCTCGCATCGAATCCTGATGGACGAATCCAACCCTTCCTTCAGTTCCTTGATCTTTTCCTCAAGGACCCCCGCAGCTTCCCTCGGATCGATGTTGAAATGGCCCTCCTCAACCTCGTGGACCCCTGGCTCCTCCAACAATGCAGTCTTCTGGAGGTGAAGGTCCTGTATTTCCAAGAGGAGCATCATCTGCGGGTGCATGACCACCGCCCGGTTTTATTGTGCTTTTTCTTCCAAAAGCTTCAAAAATTCCTCCGGCGTCCCGATCTCTTTCAGTTGCGTCGGCACATCGGGGTCCTTGGCGAACTGCGCGATCTTCCCCAGGACCGGGAGATACTGGTTCGAGACCTCCAGAGGCGGGGCCACAATGAGGAAAAAGTTGTGAACCGGGCTCCCATCGATGGCCTTGAAGTCCACCCCAGCCGGTTTGCGGCCATAGGCCAGCCTGAGCCGGTTCACGACCAGGGACCGACAGTGGGGGATGGCGATCCCCTTTCCTATGCCCGTCGATCCAAGGTTTTCCCGCCTCTTGAGCGTCTTGAAAAGGATCGCTTCTGACTTCTCGTCCATCCCAAGGAGACCGATGAGTTCCTTGAGAATGTCGTCTTTCGACTCGGATTCTATCTCGAGGTTCACCACGTCCGGCGTGAAGAGCTCTCTAAGTTTCATCCGGTAGCCTCCTGTGGTTCCGTGCGTCGGCGCCGGCGTACAAGCCTTTTCGCGAGGTTAAATAGTAGCAACAAACCCCCTTCGATGCCATGGAACGGAGGGGGGGATCCTCCTGGCCATCCGCTTCGGACTGCAGGATACCCCGCCGGTCCGCCATTGATCAGACAGTTCACTGGACCGCGCGCGCCCCGGGGCCCCAAGCACAGGCACCCCGCCTCGCCTGCAGACTCGAGGAAAGGGCTTTGGGCGTCGGGGATGGGCGTTTAGCTTTCCCATATGCCTCGTGATTTCCTGACTCTGCTCCAGGGGAACCGGATTCCCCTCTTTCTCGCTCCCCAAGCTGGCGTGAGCGAGGCACCGTTCCGCCGACTCTGCAGGGAGTATGGGGCGGACGTTGTTGTTAGCGAATTCGTCAGCTCGGACGGAATCTGCAGAGGAAACGAGAAGACTCATAAGTACCTGCGGTTCGAAGACGATGAGCGCCCCATCGGGATCCAGATCTTCGGATCGGATCCGGTCGTGATGGCCGATGCCGCTGCGCAGCTTTCGGAGACCTACGCCCCGGACTTCGTGGACATCAATTTCGGATGTCCAGTCAAGAAGGTCGTCAAGCGAAACGGAGGGTCTGGTTGCCTCCAGGACCTCGATCTGGTGAGTGAGATCACGCGGTCGGTCGTGGACGCCACCAACCTCCCGGTCACTGCCAAGACCAGGAGCGGGTTTGACGAGAACCGTCGGGATCCCGTGGGAATCGGGATTCGGATTCAGGAAGCGGGAGCCCGCATGATCACGCTCCACCCCAGGACGAGGGCCGACATGTACGGCGGATCGGCTCGGTGGGAAGAGATCCGGGCCTTGGTGGAGGCTCTCGAGATCCCAGTCGTGGGAAATGGTGATATTCGGACCGGGCCGGACGCCCGCCGGATGTGGGAGGAGACCGGTTGCCAAGGGATCATGATGGCGAGAGGGACCCATGGCGCCCCTTGGTTGTTCACACAGGCGAGGGCTGCTCTGGAAGGCCGTCCCATCCCGACGTCTCCGGATGTTCCCGAACGCTTTCGTGTTTGTCTCCGCCACGCGAGGAACGCCATCGCCTTCGGCGGTGAGCCCAGGCGGGCTGCCGTGGAGTTCCGGAAGCACTTGGGCTGGTACACGAAGGGGGTCCCTGGTGGGAAGCGGTTGAGAGAGGAGCTCTTCCAGGTCACCAGCCTGGAGGAGATGAAGGAAATCCTCTCGAGCTACCTCGAGGAGGTGAGGGAAAGCGTCGCCTCCGCATGAAGCTTTGAGGTCCGAAGGGTGTATATTCAAGAGCAGGACAACGCAACGACTCAAGAAAGGGGGCGTAACGGCTTCGACACGTGTGGCGGATCCGGAGTAGCGTGCCGAGGACCTCGGGAACCTCGTAAAACACCCCGGGAAACACACAACTGCCAACACTGATCTGGCACTGGCCGCGTAACCATACGCAGGCCCGCCTCCTGACCGGCCCGCCCGAGGCAGGGCTTGAGGCGACGAAAAGTCGGGCTGGCCTTTCCTCGGTGCCCTCACGAGGATGGCGAGATTTCTTGAGAGCTAGTCCCGGGGTCGGTTGTTCACTGGCCGCCCGGGTACGAACGATCCAGTGAGCTACGCACGTAGAGGCTCTTGACGAACCATTCGTGGACGCGGGTTCGACTCCCGCCGCCTCCATGCCCTCACAACCTCCGGGTTGTGGGGGCTTCCTTCTGGGGAAGTCTGCACAAGTGGGGCGAGCCGAGGAGCCAGGTCGGCGGGGTTTCTTCTTCTGGCCCACCGACGAGACGACCGAGGATGCGGCCGCCGGGCCGCACCCAGGGCCACTCCCGCCACCTCCAGGATCGGCCCGGACGATCCGGTGGTGCCCCGGTTCCGTCATTGGATCACCGAAGGGATGGGGACACCCTGGTGCCAAGGCGAATATCCCCCCCCGGATTGAGGGAACTCCAACTTCTCCCCATCTTTCCTCTCCCCGGGGATCACTGCTGGCCGATCTCGGGTATGGGGTTGGAATGAAACTCGAGCCGAGAACACACAGGTGAAGACCAGAGCCTTCTTTCTGGGGAGCATTCTCCCCGCGATCCTGATTCTTGATATCGCCACCAAGCGATGGGCCATGGGCGCTCTCAGCACTCGTTCCATGGAGATCTTCGGAGGTTTCGTCCCACTGACCCTGGCATTCAACCGGGGGGCGGCGTTCGGGATCAGCATCGGGAGCGACCCCCGCTGGTTCTTCATCCCGGTTACGATCGTCGCCCTCGTCCTACTGGGCTACCTGGTCGTCAAGACGGATCCTTCCGACCGTTTCAGGCTCCTCGCCCTGTCTCTGGTTTTCTCCGGAGCGTTCGGAAACCTCATCGACAGGGTCCGGTGGGACACCGGCGTGGTGGACTTCATAGGACCCATCAACCTGGGATTCATGGATTGGCCGATCTTCAATGTGGCCGACATGGCCATTTCCTGCGGCGCGGTTGCCTTGGCGATCTCCTTCTGGACCGAAGAGACCGCCACGGAAGAGGTTCCGGCGGAGTCTCAGGTGGAAAGCGAATCTGGCGTGGCGAGCTGAAAGGTCTCGAACCCGGGGAAAGGAAAAGAGAGAGGCGGGGTCATCCATCGACCCCGCCTCTCTCTTTCCGGCCCAACACCGTTGACCAAGGGCAGGAGGGCGAGGGCGACCGTCCTGACCGATACGGTTTAACCCATCAGAGTACCATGTGCTCCCGGAGCTCCATCGAGGACACATGGAGACGATACTTGTCGGCTTCCGTCAACTTCGTTTCGATCAACTTTCTCATGACGTCGTCGCCAAGGACCTGAGCGAGGAACTCGCTCTTTTCCGCCACCTTCACGGCCTCGAAGAGGTCGTGGGGAAGGGAGTTGATTCCCATCTCCTCTCTCTCCACCGGTGTGATGGAATAGAGATCGATGGACATGGGATCCGGAACCTCCAGGCCCCGATCCATCCCCTCCAACCCTGCTGCCAGCATCACAGCAAAAGCGAAGTAGGGATTCGCAGTGGCATCCGGGAACCGAAGCTCCATCCGGGTCGCCACCTCCTTTCCCGGCTTGTACAGCGGGATCCTCACCGCAGCCGACCGATTCCGCTCGGCCCAAGCGATATAGACCGGGGCCTCATATCCCGGGACCAGTCTCTTGTAGGAGTTGTGGAACTGATTCGTGACGAAGGCCATCTCCCTGGAATGGTCCAACACGCCGGCGATGAACTGCTTCGCGATTTGGCTCAGGTGCTGGGGGTCGTCCTTGTCGTAGAAAGAGTTGGTGTGCTCATCCTCGAAGATCGAGAGATGGACATGCATCCCATTCCCGTTCTCGCCTTCAAGGGGTTTGGGCATAAAGGTGGCATACACCCCACAGCGTCGCGCAATCTCCTTCACCAGGTATTTGTGGGTCTGGAGGGAGTCGGCCATTCGCAGGGCCTCCTGGAACCGGATGTCGATCTCATGCTGAGATGGCGCAACCTCGGCATGATGGTACTCCACTGGGATCCCCATGGCCTCCAGAGCGAAAACCGTTACCTCTCGGATGTCGTCCCCGATGTCTACCGGGTTGATGTCAAAATACCCGGCATGATCCAGAATCTCAGCGTTCCTGGAGTCCTTGAAGTAGAAGAACTCAGGCTCGGGGCCGATGTTCATGGCGGAGTACCCGAGATCGCCCAGGCGATCCAACTGCCGCATCAGGACCCTTCGAGGGTCGGACACGTAGGGAGTCCCGTCAGGATTCCGAATCTCCGCGAACATCCTGAGCGAGCGGGATCCTCCTGATCGAAAAGGAAGCACCTGGGTGGTCGAAGGGATCGGCACCGCGATCATGTCGCTCTCTTGGATCCGCTGATACCCTTCAATGGAGGACCCATCGAACCCCATCCCCTCATCGAATGCCCCGGCCAGCTCCTTCGGAGTGATCGAAAAGGACTTCAAGAAACCCAGGATGTCCGTGAACCACATCCGGATCGAAGAGATCCCATAGTCCTCTACGTATTTCAGGACCTCCTGGGGAGTGCTGAGAGACAGACCCGTCTGCGAGTCCATCTCATCGACGTAATCCTCCATTTCGTCCCGAAACGCTTCCACCTCGTACAGGAATCCATCCTGATCCATGGCCTACCGACCTCCGTGAGAGTTGGGGACATCAGAGAATGCGGGGCGTAGCAGTGTCCAGAATTCGAAAGACCAGGTGGGAAGAGACACTCCTTCCGCGACCTGGTCTGAACAGATCCACGCTCTGAACGGGCCCTTCACGAGGGCCCTCGCAACTGCTTGGTTTGATGAGGCACGCGCGATGATAGAGGAAACTGAAACTTTGGTCAAGGGGCGGGAGGGGTGCTCCGATCTCCTTCTTCCGGCGAGAAGGCCAGGAACTCGATCCGTCTTCCCCTCATTCGCAAAACCCGGAAGCTCCCACCATCCACTTCCACCACGTCGTCGACCCTGGGGATCCGGTTCAGCCGGCCAAAGATCAGTCCTCCGAGAGTATCGAAGAGGTCGTCCGGGAGATCGAGGTTCAGATGTTCACTGACCTCCCGCAACGGGACACCGCCCCAGACCCTCACGTCTCCTGAGTCGAGATGCTGGAAGTTCTGCGGTTCGTCCGCCTCGTGCTCGTCCTGGATTTCCCCGACGATCTCTTCCAGGAGGTCCTCCAGGGTGACCAGCCCACTGGTCCCCCCGAACTCGTCCACGACGATGACCATCTTCACACGGTCCGTTCGCATCTCCCCGATGAGGTCGTCCACGGGTTTTGTCCCCGGCGCAAACTGTATCGGCCGCATCACCTGCCGAATGTCGGTAACTCCATCCCTGTCGGCCCGCCACAGATCCCGGGCCAGGACGATCCCCACGATTCGATCCAGGGTCTCTTCAAAGACCGGAAGTCTGAGATGCCCCTCGTCAAGCATGACTCCCTGCGTGTCGTCCACCGTGGCATCCACGGGCACAGCCACGATGTCCGTTCGGGGGGTCATTACCTCTGCCACCGGCACCTGGTCCAGGGACATGACGCTGCTCACCACTTTCCACTCGTCCTCGTCCAAAGCGCCTTCCTTCCGCCCGATGCGGGCCAGCGCCTGGAGCTCCATGCGACTGATCGTGTTCGGTCTCTCATGGCCAGGGGTAATCAGCCTCGCGTAGAAGGTGAGCGGCGCCACCAGAGGTTTCATGACCAGGACCATCCCCCGGAGAGTGTACGCAGTGAATGGAGCCAGTCTCGGCCAAAGGGTCGCACCCAGGGTTTTCGGCAGGATCTCCGAAAAGAAGAGGATGGCGAGGGTGAGAGCAGCCGAGAACGCGGCCATCCACGGCTCTCCGAAGAGCTGAAGCGCCAGTGCACCACCCAGGGCGGCGCCAAAGGTGTGGGCAATCGTGTTCAGCGCCAGGATGGCCGCGATGGGCTCGTCGATCCGTTCCTGCATCTTGTGGAGGTATTCCCCCGCCTTCGCCCCCTGGTCCTTCAGGACGTGGACATATCCGTGGGTGACGGACAGGAGGACCGCCTCGAGGATGGAGCAGAGGAAGGAGGTGGCCAGGGAGATCCCGAGAATGGCCAGGAGCTGTGTGAGCATGACGAAAAATCGGGGGGTTCACGCCCCAGGACAAGTGGACGAGTAATTCCCCGCGGTTTTGGCGCCCATCCACCCCACCCCCAAACGTAAGCGCCCCGGGGAGGAATCCCTCTCCAGGGCGCTGCACCCTGCCGTTCGGATCCGACTCAGGACTCCAGTCGAGCCACCAACTCGATGGGTGTCGCCGCCAGGGCCCTCGATACCGGGCAACCCACTTTCGCACCCTCGGCATGCTCCTGGAAGGAAGCCTCATCGAGGCCAGGAACGCTGCCCACACAATCCAACTCGATCCGGGAGATCCCGAATCCCTCTGGCCCCTTCTCCAGAAACACGCGCGCCGTCGTCCTGATGCTCTCGGCCTCATGGCCCGCCTTCGCCAGGCCGTTCGCGAAGGCCATGGAGAAGCAGCCGGCGTGGGCCGCGGCGATCAGTTCCTCCGGGTTCGTCCCCGCCCCCTCCTCAAACCGGGAGGCAAAAGAGTAGTTTCCCTTGACGGAGCCGGTCTCCGTCTCCAGGGTCCCACTGCCCTTTGGCAGATTTCCCTTCCACTCAGCACTGGCGACTCGAATGGCCATCCGGGAACTCCTTTTCTGGAATGATCAATCACGACAGGTCGGACGCGAATCGGTTACCCCTGGGTCCCATGGAGCTACCGAGGGCCGGAAGATAGACAATCACCTGTGGAGAGGCCAAGAGCCCTCCTCGAGGTCGGAATCCAGCCCGTTCGGGCCACGTCGGATAGTCCTGGGCGTATGGCCGACCTGACGTTCCTGCCATGGGAAGCACCGTTTCTTCCCCAAGCCGCCGAGACGCTGGTCTCCCGATTCCGGACGCGGGATCGGATCGACCTCTCCCGGAAGCTCCTGGTCCTCCCGGGAGCACGGGCAGGCCGCAGGTTGATGGAGCTTCTTTCGGAGAGAGCCACCGAGCTGGGCCTCCCCCTGATCCCTCCGCGAACCGGGATCCTGACTGTTGGACGACTTCCAGAGGAGCTGTACCTGCCCCCCCGCCCGCTGGCGCCGCCTGCTGAGACGAGGCGGGCCTGGGCGACTGCCCTGGAACGGGTCCAGGCGGAAGTCCTCGAGGTTCTCTACCCGAACCCCCAGTCCACGTTCGATCTCCCCGCCAGAACCGCGATCGCACATACACTCGACTCCCTGAATCGCACCCTCGGTGCGGGGGGGAAGACCTTCAGCGACGTTGCCCGGGCCTGCGAGGGACACTTCCCTGAGAAGGGGCGGTGGGAGGCGCTGGCGATGGTTCAAGAGGAATTCTGGCGGCGGCTCCGCGAAGCTGGCCACATGGACCGGGAGGAGGCCCGCAGGCTGGTGGTTCGCGATGACGCCATCTCTGCCAGCGAAACCGTGGTCCTCATGGGCATCACCGACCTGCCCAGGGTGATCCGAGCGATGGTGGAGGCCATGGACTCCAGCGTACACGTCCTCGTCCATGCTCCCCAGACGATGGAGGGGTTCTTCGATCCTCTCGGCCTGGTCGTTCCGGAACCCTGGCTTTCCTTTCCAGTACCCGTGCCCGAGGAGGCTCTTGTCCTGGTGGATAAACCTGGGGACCAGGCCTCTCGGGTATTGGGCGAACTGGCGGCCCTGGGGGACGCGTTCTCGCCCGACGAGGTCGCCATTGGAGTTCCGGACCCCACCGTGGTTCCATTCCTGGAACAGCGGCTGGGTGCGTACGGGGTACCGTTCAGATACGCCGGAGGGTTTCCCCTGACTCGTACGAGTCCCTACAGGTTCCTGGACGCCGTCGCGGCGTATCTCTCCAGCCATAGCTTCCAGGCCTTGGCTGCTCTTTTACGACACCCCATCGTCCGGACCCTCCCCGGATGCGAGGACGGGCCCAGGGTTGCCGATTCATACTTCGAGGATCACCTGCCGGGGAGCATCTCTTCCGGAACCCTTCCGTCTTCGGCACGGAATGGGCCCGTGTCGAAGATCCTGAGATCCTTGGAAGACCGGAACCTGTTGGGGGGTTTGGCCGGCGCGAACCTCTTGTCGGAATGGATGCCGAAGGTTCTACACCTCCTGGGGGAAGTGTTCGGGCGACGGCCCTTGGACACTCGCCAGCATGAGGAGGGGAGGACCGTCGAGGCCTGCCTCCGCCTTCGGGAGGCAGCGAGGGTCCTCCACGGATTGCCAAGGACCCTGGACGAGACGTGTTCGGCCTCAGAGGCTATCCGTGTGCTCCTCCGGGAGGTCAGGGAGGAGGCACTTCCTCCAGACGCGGACCGGGAGGCTGTGGAGCTTCTCGGATGGCTCGAGGTTCACACCGACGACGCACCCATCCTCCTGATGACGGGGGTGAACGAACCTGTCCTTCCGGAGGCGGTCAATGCAGATCCTTTTCTCCCCAACACTCTTCGAGCCCGTCTGGGGTTGGAGGACAATCTCAGCCGGCAGGCCCGGGATGCCTATCGCCTTACCGCCTGCCTGCACTCCAAGCACCAGGTTCGGTTGGTGTCAGGCAGGCGCAGTCCTGGAGGGGACCCCCTTCGGCCCAGCCGTCTCCTCCTGACCGGGACCGGGGAAGACCTGGCCCGAAGGATCCAACGGTTCACTCTGGAGGAGAGGCGCCAGGTGGGAACGGCCGAGGTACCTCCCCTCGGGATCCTCCCCGCAGCTCAAACCGGATTCCCACTGCCCCCCGAGGCCAGAATCCTTGTCCCGGACATTCCCCGGCCTTTTCCGGTCACCGCCTTTCGGTCCCTCCTGGCGGACCCGTACCTCTGGGCGCTCGAACGCATCCTTCGACTTCAGGAAGCATCGGACCAGGCCCGGGAGCTGGACCCGCTGGGTTTCGGAAGCTTGGCCCATAGGGTGCTCGAGGTCTTCGGTAGGAGTGCGGAGGCGGAGAGCTCCGATGTGAAAGCGGTCCGAGGGATCCTCCACAAGACCCTGGACAGGGTTGTGGAGGACCAATTCGGAACCAATCCCCTCCCCACGGTCCCCCTTCAGGTGGAACAGCTCCGAACCCGATTGGACTCCTTCGCCAAGTGGCAGGCCGCGTGGGTCGCCGCGGGGTGGAGGATCCTGGCCGCCGAAGCCCGAACCGGCCCAGAGGGGGCACGCTTCATGGTCGATGAGGAGCCGATCTTTCTCTCTGGGAGAATGGACCGGATCGACATCCACAGGGAAACGAAGGAGTGGGTGGTTTTCGACTACAAGACAGGGGATTCTGTCACGTCTCCGGACAAGGCCCACCGAGGGCGGACCGGGTGGAAGGATCTGCAGTTACCCCTCTACCGCCATATGCTGGGGGACCTGGAGGGAATCGAAGAAAGCCCCCCTGTGGACGTCGACGGGAGTCGCCTCCTACGGCTGGCCTATCTACCCCTCACCAAAGATTCCCGAGAGGTGGCACCGAGGTTCGCGGCTTGGACGGAAGCCGATATGGAGGAAGCGGATGAGGCCGCTCGAGAGATCATCCGGGCCCTCCGGAGGGACGGAGCCGTGGCTTTCGATCCTGCATCCACGGGGCGCAAGGCGTGGGGCTCAATGGCCAGCCTCCTGGGCCAAGGAGTATTTCAGGAGACAAGGGAACTGGAAGCCTCCTCGGAAGGCACGGAATGAGCAGGGCGGGAACTCCCGGGGACGATGGCGGCGCCATGTTCAGAGAACTGGTTTTGGCCTCCGCAGGCACAGGGAAGACGTACACCCTCTCCGGTCGTGTGATCGGCCTTCTCGCAGCGGGCGTTCCCCCGGACGAAGTCCTGGCGTCGACTTTCACCCGAAAAGCCGCGGGGGAGATACTCGACAGAGTCCTCGGTCGTCTGTCTGAGGCCTCTCTGGACCCGGGGGCCGCTCGGGAGCTGGCGGGGAGCGCCCTCCTCCATGGGGACCGCCCCCCACCCGAACAGCTCCAGCGCCTGTTCCAGGAGGTACTCCGAGTTCTTGTCAGCAATCTTCATCGTCTGAATATCGGCACCCTTGATTCCTTCTTCATACGGGTGGCCAGGAGTTTCTCGCCGGAGTTGGGCCTCCCCCCGGAATGGTCCATCGTCGACGAACCGACGGCGCAGAGCTTGGAATCGCAGGCGCTCCTTCAGGTCCTTCAGGAGCCGTCGAGGGAGACCATCATCGAGCTGGTGAGGATGACCATGAGGGGGGAATCGGATCGTGGGATACACGACCGCCTCTTGGGCCAATTGAGGGACATGCGGGAGCTGGGATCCCAGGCTGAACAGGGGCTCGGTGCGGACCCATGGGCCGGGGTAGGGGACGCTGGTCCGGAGGTAAGAGCGGAGTCCCTGGACGACTTGGCGGCAGCGCTCGAAAAGGCCTCCCTTCCCGAGGCCAAAGACGGGCGAAAGGACAAACGCTTCGCGGATGCAGTGTCCCAGGCTTCCGAGGCGCTCCGGGAGAGAGATTGGGCGGCCTTCTGCGGGAAGGGGTTGGGAAAGAACCTCCTCGGTGGGGTGGAAACGTACTATTCGAAACCCATCCCGGGGGAGTTGCAGGGTCTCCTGGCCGACGGCCTATCCATGGCCAAACGGGCCGTGGGGCTCGAGCTGAACCGACAAGTCAGAGCCCTCCGCGCACTGTTCCTGGCCTATGACCATGTTCTATCCCGTTTTCAGCAGGCCCGAGGAGCCTACCGTTTCCAGGACATCACGATGCTACTGCGGGAGGGGACCGTTCTCGGGGAGGCTCCGGATGTTTGGTTCAGATTGGACCAGCGCGCCCGACATCTCCTCCTCGACGAATTCCAGGACACCGCCCTGGTCCAATGGGAGGCTCTCTCCCCCCTCGCAGAGGAGCTCCTTTCGGGCCACCTGGCAGAGCGGTCCGCCACGCTGGTAGCCGATCCAAAGCAATCGATCTACGGGTGGCGAGGTGCGGATCCGAAACTCGTTCGGAGGCTGGCCAAACAGTTCACCCTGGATTCCAGGACCCTCCATCATTCCTACCGGTCCTCCGGATCGGTGCTCGGTTTCGTAAACCAGGTGTTCGCGGACCTCCCCGACAATCCGTCCTGGCAGCACGACCCCGACGGCGCGGCCCAGGCTCGTGAGTGGGCTGAGGATTTTTCTGCCCATCTGCCGGGGCGGGACCTCCCGGGTTTCGTCCAGGTCAGAGCAGGTCCTCGGGACCAGGAGATGGGGAGATCGGACCGCCCGGCCATGATGGCCTGGGCTGCGCACCGGATCGCCGAGATCACACGGGAGGCTCCCGAGCGGAGCCTCGGGGTGCTGGTCAGAAGGAACGCCACCGTTTCCAGACTACTGGTTGAGCTCAGGAAGCTTGGGGTCCCCGCCTCGGAAGAGGGGGCCACCACGCTGGAGGACTCCCCGGCCGTATCCACTCTCCTTGCCCTCTTGCGACTCGCCGACCACCCGGGGGACACGATCGCAGCATACCAGGTGCAGCATTCCCCTCTGGCGGGCCTTGTGGACGTTGGGGAACATCCCTCAACCCGCTGGGCACCCAACCTGGCCGATCGCATCCGCGCCGACCTCATGTCCCAGGGGCATGGCCCGACTCTTTCGGGGCTTGTGACCCGCCTCGGAGAGGAGGGAGTCGTGGGTCCCAGGGATCTTCACCGGCTTCTCCAGCTCACCCAGCTGGGATACAGGTGGGACGAGAACCCGACCCTCAGGCCGGGTGACTTCATCCGGTTCGTTTCCTCGGAGCCCATGGAGTCTCCTCTGGACACGCCGGTGCGGGTCATGACGGTCCACCAAGCCAAAGGACTGGAATTCGACGTGGTGGTCCTACCGGAGATGGACCTCCCAATGACCCGGGGACAGGGACGGTTCAAGGGCGTTCTTCCCCTCAGGGATCCTGGGACCGGAAGGGTCACGCGAATATTCCCCCGAGTGGGGAAGGAGCTCCTCCCCCTCTTTCCCGAGCTCCTCAGGGCAGCCAAGGAAGAGTCCCGGGCGGAGCTCCGGGATGCGCTCGGTGTGCTCTACGTCGCCCTCACGCGAGCCCGCCATGGTCTGCACATCTTTGTCGCCGCGGATCCGACTCCACTTCCCAAGAAGGCCCCCCTCACGTATGCACGCCTGATCCGAGGGGCTCTGGGAGCAGACCGAGAAGCCTTTCGGGAGGGGGATACGGTATTCGAATCGGGCGAGCCAGACTGGGCCGCACGCGCCGACACGGCCCGGAGACAGGAACCGGAGCCCGATGGGGCGCCCCGCGACCATGCGGCTCCAGAGGCGCTGCGGCCGACCCTCGCCCGTCGGGCGGAGCGCCGCAGGAACCTGAGCCACCGCGCCCCATCCTCCCTTGTGGGGCGGCACCAGGTGGACCTTCGAAGGGCCCTCTCACTCACGCCTGACCCGGCCAGGGAACGAGGCTCCATCGTCCACGCTTGGCTGGAAACCGTGGAGTGGCTGGAGGACTGGATTCCAGACGAAGACCGCCTTCGGAGGCTCGCCCAACGGGAGGGGCTCAATCTTCACCCGGATTCGGTCCAGGCACTTCTCGCTCAATTCAGGAGTTGGTTGGCGGCACCGGAGGTCCGAGAATGTCTTTCCAGGGGAGCATACCCCGACGGCGCGCGCGTCGAAGCGGAACTCCCGTTCGCGGTTCCGCTAGGCGGTGATTTCTTCACTGGAGTCATGGATCGGGTCGTCTTCTGGGAGAGCGACGGAGTGGTAGTGGGGGCGGAGGTCCTGGACTTCAAGACCGGCGGAATCGGGCCCGGGATGGAGGAGGGAATCCCCGAGATGGCAGAGAGATACCGGCCCCAGGTGGAGGTGTACCGCCGAGCGCTCGAAAGGATCTATGGCCTGCCCACGGGAACCGTAGGGGCGAAGCTCGTCTTTCTTTCCGAGAACCGAGTCGTCTCTTCCTGACGGGTTCCTGGAGCCGGGTCAGCCTTCGCCGGACCCCTCGGGGCCCCGTGGAACCACGGGACCTTATCCCGGGTGACCGCGCATTTGAATCCCGAAATGTCTTCGGCTGGACTCCGAGATGACCCTGGGCAACCCCAGCCCACATTGACGGATGGCTCTCGGGACCAGAGTATCCAGCAACGTCCCCGGTTGTCGGCCCAGCGGACCCCTCCACTGGAATGCTGAGCGGGCCTTTCCAGAGAACACCGTCTCCAGGGAAGAAAATCAAATGAGATCGCTTCGTCGCTTCCTGGCACCCACCGTCCTCTGCTTATCCATTGCTTCGCCCGCGGGGTCCCTCAACGGACAGGTCACCTCCCCTGAGGAGGAGTTCGGTTTCCCCATAGGCGCCGATTATGAGCTGGTGAACTACACCCAACTCCAGGCGTACTGGCAGAAACTCGCGGCGGAATCCGACCGGATGGTTCTGGACACGATCGGCTACACGGAAGAGGGTCGGCCCGAGCTGATGGGGATCATCACCTCTCCGGCAAACCACCAGAATCTCTCAAGCTACAAAGAGATCGCCAGACGAATGGCATTGGCTGAAGGGATCGATGAGGCCGAGGCCCGGAGGCTCTCGCAAGAAGGAAAAGCCGTCGTCTGGATCGATGGAGGGCTCCATGCCACGGAGGTACTCGGGGCTCAGCAGATCCTGGAATTGGTGTATCGGCTGAACAGCCGTTCCGACCCGGAAACCCTACGGCTCCTGGACGATCTCATCATCCTCGCGGTCCACGCCAATCCCGATGGGATGGAGCTGGTTTCGAATTGGTACTACCGGACAGACCAGGCGGGGGGGACCCCGGAGGAAAGAAACCACTCCGGCATCCCGGTCCTGTACCATAAGTACGCCGGCCACGACAACAACCGGGATTTCTACATGGGGAACCTGGCGGAAACCACGAACATGCTCCGCGTCCAGTACCGCGAGTGGTTCCCCCAGATCATCTACAACCACCACCAAACGGGTCCCCAGGGAACCATCATGTTCGCCCCGCCCTTCCGGAACCCTCCCAACCATTTCCTGGATCCACTGGTGATGACGACACTTGACCAGGTGGGCTCCGCCATGCACCACCGATTCGTGCAGGAGGGAAAAGGGGGGACCACCATGCGGTCCGGGGCCAGCTACTCCATCTGGTGGAACGGTGGGCTTCGGACGACGCCCTACTTCCACAACGCGATCGGCCTCCTGACGGAAACCAGAGGTGGCCCGAACCCCCAGGAGATCCCCTTTGTTCCGGCCCGGCAGCTGGCTACCACTGATATCCCACTTCCGGTGGAGCCGGGGGCGCTCCATTTCCGGACGGTCATCGAATACTCCCAAACCGCCAACTGGGCGGTCATGGACTATGCATCCCGCAATAAGGATCTTCTCCTGTTCAATATCTGGCGCATGGGGATGAACTCCATCGAGAAGGGGAGCAGGAACTCCTGGACCGTCAGAGCGGGGGACATCTATGCGGCGGCCGAGGAATTGGGGGGGATGAACTCGGGAGGCACGCCGGAAGAGTACGAACGCTTTCTGCGCGACCCGGCCAAGCGTGACCCCCGGGGGTTCATCATTCCATCCGACCAGGCAGACTTTCCCACCGCTGTCTCGTTCGCGAACACGCTCATCAAGAACGGGGTCACCGTCCATCAGGCTACGTCAGCCTTCACAGTGGGCGGTATGCACTACCCTTCGGGCTCCCTCGTCGTGAGGACCGCGCAAGCGTACCGGCCGCACATTCTCGACATGTTCGAGCCCCAGGACCACCCCAACGATTTCGCCTACCCCGGGGGGCCACCGATTCCACCGTACGACGCGACTGGGTGGACTCTGGCCTACCAGATGGGTGTGGAGTTCCATCGCGTACTGGATGAATTCGACGGCCCGTTCGAACCTGTCGCGGATCTCCTGAAGCCCCTGCCGGGAGCGGTTACGGGGGGAGGGGGCGAAGGCTACCTCCTGACCCACGAGGCCAACGCGGCTTTCACCGCGGTCAACCGCCTGAGGTCGGGGGGCCACACGGTCTACTGGTTGACCGAAACGTTCGACCACGGCGGGGTGGTCTACCCGGCCGGCACGTTCTTCATCCCATCGGCATCAGGAATCGAGGATCTCCTGACTGGCATGGCGCAGGAGTTGGGCGTGACCTTCGCGGGAATAGGGGAGAAACCTCGGGCGAGTGCCCTCGAGATGGGAACGGCCCGCATCGGGCTCTGGGACCGATACGGAGGGTCAATGCCCTCGGGGTGGGTCCGCTTCATCCTGGAGCAATTCGACTTTGATTTCAGCCTGGTGTTCCCGCCTGAGCTGGATGCTGGTGGGCTGGCTGACAAGTACGACGTCATCATCTTCCCGGATGGGGCCATACCCGGTGTGCGAGCCGAATCCGGCAGGGGGGGTGGTCGCTTCGGGTCCCCAGACCCTGAATCGATTCCAGCCGAGTACCGCGACCGGTTGGGGAGCGTTACGGCTCAAACCACCGTTCCTCAGCTGAGAGAATTTCTGGAGGCTGGGGGCACGATCATCACCCTGGAGGGATCCACGAACCTGGGATACCACCTCGGACTCCCCATCACCAATCATCTCGTGGACTCGGAGGGGACCCCGCTGCGGCCGGAAGAATTCTTCGTGCCGGGATCCCTTCTGGAGGTGGCTGAGAAAGACGAAAGCCGGGTGACGACCGGGATGGCCGATTCCTACATCGTGAACTTCGCCCGAAGCCCTGTGTTCTCGGTGGGCGATGGGGCGACCGGCATTCGGGTCCTCGCCGAGTACGCCTCCGGGGCCTCGCTGCGGAGTGGATGGGCGTGGGGACAGGAAAAGCTCGAGAACGGAGCAGCCCTCATCGAGGCTGAGGTCGGGGAGGGGACCCTTTATCTCTTCGGGCCCCAGATCACCTACCGAGGGCAAACCCACGAAACCTTTCCATTGGTCTTCAACGGGATTCTCCTGAGCGCGGCTCGGGAGACGTCCCTGCGTTGACGCTGCATAGATTGGACCTCGAAACACCCTGAGGAGACTGTCATGAAACGGCGCACATTCATCCGGAATGGATTCCTGGCCGCAGGGGCTCCCGCGGTCCTTCCCCTGGGGACCGGCACCGATCTCTTCCTTTCGCCAAGGCAACGGCCCCAGGTGGACGGATCGATCCGGCTCAGCTCGAACGAGAACCCGATGGGAATCCCACCCGTCTCCAGGGATGCGATCATCCAGGGGATCGCGGACGCAAACCGGTATCCCGGCACATCGAGAAGAGCGCTCACTGAGGCCGTTGCCGCAAAACACGGGGTGCCGGTGCAGGGCGTCGCGCTGGGCAACGGGTCTACCGAGATCCTCCAGATGGGGGTCCAGGCACTGATGAATCCTCAACTCCGGCTGGTGACCCCCACGCCGACATACGAGGATGTGTTCGAGTACACGGAGCCGCACCCCTGGGTGGACGTTCGGGCCGTGCCGCTCCTCGGGAATTACGCGCATGACCTCACATCCATGGAGGAGGCCTCCCGTAGCTCGCAGGATCCGGTCCTGGTGTACATCTGCAACCCGAACAACCCCACCGGGTCCCTCACCTCCGTCCGGGATGTGGAAGCCTGGATCGGGCGGGCAGGGGAGAACGTCCACTTCCTGGTGGACGAGGCCTACTTCGAGTTCGTCGACTCGCCGGACTATTTCTCTCTGGATCGGGTGGCCTGGGAGAACCCCAACGTCGTAGTTGCCAGGACCTTCTCGAAGGTCTACGGGATGGCCGGGATGCGTTTGGGGTATGCTATCGCCCACCCGGAAACGGTCCGGAAGCTTCGGGCATTCGCCCCCGGCCCCAATACGAACCACCTGGCGCTAGTGGCCGGGCTGGCCGCGCTGAAGGATCAGGAGTGGGTGGGGAAGAGCGTTGCTGCGAACCTCCAGAGCCGCCGGATGGCTTACGAGGTGTTGGACGATCTCGGTCTGGAGTATCTGCCCTCCCACACCAACTTCGTCATGCACCGCATCTCAGGCGACCTCCGGGAGTACATCGGCCGGATGGCCGACGCGGGGGTACGGGTTGGGCGGCCATTCCCCCCCATGTTGGACTACAACCGGTGTTCCTTCGGACTGCCCTCCGAGATGGAGAAGTTCGCCGAGACGCTTCGAGACTTCAGACGAAAGGGTTGGGTCTAGGGAAGATCCGGACACACCGCGTCACGGAGAAGATTCGGGGGTCGGCTCTCTCGGGAGAGCCGGCCCCCATTGCTTTCTTATCCAAGACGGTGGGAGCCCGGTCGCCCACCAGAGGCAGGACCCGAATCAGGACCCGAGGCCAGCCTCTGCCACGACGATGAGAAGGGCCCTCTGGATGGCTTTGTAACCGGCCACGTTCATCCACCATTCGGTCGGTGAATGGTTCTCCCCTCCCACTCCGCCCCGCCCGATGGTCACCGAAGGAATCCCGAGGGAGATCGGGATGTTCGAGTTCGTCGAGGATCTCGAGAGACGGGGGACCTCCCCGAAGTGCCGGGTAGCAGCCATCGCCCGCTGAACCAAGGTGGAGTTGGGATCGGTTTCACCGGAAGGCCGGCTCCCGATCCGGTCGAGGGTCAACTCGAGAGGAGGACCATCCCTTCGGGCCCGGTTTTCCTCCTCGACGCCACGCGCCATCGCCGCTTCGAACGCCTGCCCGATCACCTCGAGGCTCTTCGGACTTTCCGACCGCATATCGACTTCCATCCAGGCCTCGAAAGGAATCGAGTTGATGGAGGTCCCGCCCCCGATCCGGCCCACGTTGAAGCTGGTACGGGGCCCCGAACGGGTGAGAGAGTCTGCCACAAGGGCGAAC
>JBDHCH010000044.1:0-21350 GCA_039592115.1 Gemmatimonadota bacterium
GTCCAGGACTGTTATACCGGGGCGGATCCTGATTACAAGATGCCGATCCGTGTGGTCAACGAGACCGCATGGCACAATCTCTTTGCCAGGAACATGTTCATCCAGGAGCATGACCCGGTAAAGCTGGCGAACCACGTGCCGGAGTACACCATCCTCCACGCACCCGGCTTCCAGGCCATCCCGGAGGAGGACGGAACGCATTCCGAGGCCTTTGTCATCCTCCATCTGGGCCGGAAAGAAGTCATCATCGGAGGCACCCATTACGCCGGGGAAATCAAGAAGTCCATGTTCTCGATCATGAACTTCCTCCTTCCCCAGAAGGGCGTGCTCCCGATGCATTGCTCGGCGAACTATGGGGACACGAAAGACGACGTGGCGCTCTTCTTCGGGCTCTCGGGAACCGGGAAGACGACCCTCTCCGCTGACACTGCCCGGACTCTCATCGGAGACGATGAGCACGGGTGGAGTGAGAACGGGGTGTTCAACTTCGAGGGGGGTTGCTACGCCAAAGTCATTCGCCTCTCCCCCGAGGGAGAGCCGGAGATCTACGACACGACGCGTCGGTTCGGCACGATTCTAGAGAATGTGGAGATGGACAGTGGTCGTCGCAGGTTAGACCTGGACTCCAGCGCGTTCACCGAGAATACCCGGGCCTCCTATCCGATCCCCCACATTCCCAACGCCACCCGCGAAGGGCGAGGAGGCCATCCGAACAACGTGGTGTTCCTCACCGCCGATGCGTTCGGCGTCCTCCCTCCTGTGTCGAAGCTCACCCGGGAGCAGGCGATGTACCACTTCCTCTCAGGGTACACCGCGAAGGTGGCCGGTACGGAACGCGGGGTCACGGAGCCACAGCCGAATTTCAGCGCCTGTTTCGGAGCCCCCTTTCTTCCCCTCAACCCCACCGAGTACGCCGGCCTCCTCGGAAAGAAGTTGGATGAGGTTGGGGCCGACGTCTGGCTGGTGAACACGGGATGGAGTGGTGGGCCATACGGCGTGGGAAGTCGGATCGATCTCCCCTATACCCGGTCGATGATCCGGGCACTCCTGGACGGCACCCTCTCCGAAACTCCGACGCGACCGGATCCGGTGTTCGGAGTCCATGTTCCGGAGAGCTGCCCTGGCGCCCCCTCGGAGATCCTGCAGCCTCGGAACACGTGGGAAGACAAGGACGCGTATGATGCGCAGGCCAGGAAGCTGGCCGGGATGTTCCGGGAGAATTTCAAACAGTTCAACGAGGATACCGCGAAAGAGGTCCGGGAGGCCGGACCCACGGCGGAGTAGCCACAGCGTGCGCCCTTGGATGTTGGGAGGGGCCCAATTTCCTCCGCGCATGGGGCTGGAAAGGGGAAGGGTCCGGATCGTCGAGAGGGTGGTCCGGGCCCTTTCTTCTCAGCCATGCAAAGAACCCAGCGCTATCGGGAACCATACTCCTCCCCCGCCGATTCCTAACCAGAAGGGAACGGGCCGATTCCGTTTCCAGTCGGTTTTCGGATTCACGATCACATCAAGTCCTTGAACAACGGAAGAACCGGGTACCCGCCAGATGTCCGATTCATACTACCTCTCCGGGGACCTCCCGAAATTCGGGGAGATCGGCGAGCACGCGCCTGAGCTCGCATCCAAGTTTTTTTCCTGGTACAACGCCGTATTCGAGGAGGGCGCCCTCTCCGAGCGGGAAAAAGCACTCATAGCCCTCGCCGTTTCCCATGCGGTCCAGTGCCCGTACTGCATCGACGCATACACAGAAGCCTGCCTGGAAAAGGGGTCCGATCCGGAGCAAATGACCGAGGCGGTCCACGTGGCGGTGGCCATCCGGGGGGGCGCCTCCCTGGTCCACGGAGTCCAGATGAAGAACCATCTGAAGACGCTGGGGATGTGATGGGGAAGGCCCTGCCCACTCTTCAGGAGCGTGGCGCTTCTCTCGCATCCGCAGCCACCCAGCGGCGGATTCTCGGCGGGGTGCCTCTCGAGCGGAGCTTCCCGGCCGCTCTCTCGGAGTCCGGGCTCATGCCCTTCCGGAGTGCGGGCCTCACCGTCCTCCAGGCGAATGTGGGAAAGCTCTGTAATCAGACCTGCAAGCATTGCCACGTGGACGCCGGGCCTGACCGCGGCGAGGTCATGTCCGATGAGGTGATGGACGCTGTCCTCTCGGTCCTGGCCCGGACCCGGATTCCGACTCTGGATATCACCGGCGGCGCCCCTGAGCTCCATCCGAGGTTCCGGGAGCTCGTGGTCGGGGCTCGGGGGCTGGGGCGGCACGTGATCGACCGCTGCAACCTCACCATTCTCACCGTGCCTCGGTTCGATGAGCTGCCCGAGTTCCTCGCAGAGAACCGGGTCGAGGTTCTGGCCTCCCTCCCCCATTTCTCAGAAGGGCAGACGGATGCTCAGCGGGGGGCGGGGATCTACGAGAAATCGATCTGGGCCCTCCGAAGGCTCAATGCGCTAGGATACGGGGAGGAGGGGAGCGGCCTGACCCTGAACCTGGTGACCAACCCCGTGGGGGCGTTCCTCCCTGCTCGACAAGCAGCTCTCGAGAAGGATTGGAGGCTGGAACTGGAACAACGCCATGGTGTGCGGTTCAACAACCTTTTCACCATCACCAACATGCCCATCGGTCGGTACCTGGAGTACCTGATGGAGACTGGGAACCTGGACCGGTATATGGGGCGGTTGGTGAATGCCTACAACGAGGACGCCGCCGCCTCGCCAATGTGCCGGTATACCCTTTCGGTGGGGTGGGATGGACTGCTCCATGACTGTGACTTCAACCAGATGTTGGAGCTTCCGGTTTCGGCCACAGCGCCCCAGACGATCCAGGATTTCGACGAAGCCCTTTTGTCGACCCGAGAGATCGTCCTGGGACCCCATTGTTACGGGTGTACCGCTGGGCAAGGGTCTAGCTGCGGAGGGGCAACAGCGGACTGACGTGGGATGGGTTCCCCTCTGGTCTCGTGCCCTCCCGGAGCCGATCTAACCCTTTCCCGGCCTGTCGGCGGCCCTTTTCTCGGGAGTCCTCCTCACCGCTCCTTGTTCCAGAGGAAACGGTCGAAGAAGTCGTCCGTTGCCCCGAACGTCGTGAGCCACTTCTCGAACACCAGAAAGTCGTGGACCTCGTCAGGGAACACGATGAGCTCGTGGTAGACGTTGTTGGCCCGGAGAGCTTGCACCAGGCCGACCGTTTGAGAGAAGGAGACGTTTCGGTCGTCGTCTCCGTGAATCAGGAGGACCGGGGAGGTCCAGTTGTCCACCTCGGCCACCGAGGAGGAGGCGAACCCGGTCTCGTCCGGGTCGAGGCTGTTTCCCCAGAGGTGGACGCCAGCGATGTCTACCCCAGCGGCGAAAACGTCGGAATTCCGCGCAAGACCCTGAGCCGTGAGGATGCCCCCGTAGGATAGACCCCAGAGGCCCACCCGGTCGGGGTCCACGTCCTCCCGTCCCTGGAGATAGAGACCTGCTGCCAGGATGTCTTTGTACTCCGTGTTCCCACCGCGCCCCCGACCGGGAGCGTTCCGGAATTCCTTCCCGTACCCGATCCCGCTTCTGTAATTCACGCTCAGGACCACGTAGCCCTTGTTCGCGAAGTACTGGTTCATGGCGTAGGCCATGTGGTAGAAGTGCATGTAGTGGTATCCCAGGAGCATCTGACGCCGGGAGCCGCCGTGGATGAAGATCAACGCCGGGCGCCGTTCTCCGGGCTCCAGGCCTGGGGGAAGGAACAGCTGGTTATAGAACTCGAATCCGTCGTCTGCCGTGAGGGTGACGTTGGAAGGCCGGACATGGTTGGCCATGGGAAACCGCTCCGGAATGGGAGAGATAACCTTGACCTCGCCCCCACCGGAAGGGATCACCCCCACGGACTGAGGGAGCTCTCCTCCAGCCACCAGAACTGCCACGTGGTCGTCCGAGGCTAGAGCTGCGGGGTAGGTTTCCAGTCGCGGTCCTTCAGTGAGCCGACGAACCCTACCTCCGTCCACGGGGACCTTATAGAGGTCCCGCCGATGGATCCCATCCATGTTTCCTGCGAAGTACAGCGTCCGCCCATCCCGAGAAAGGGACACATGCTCCGCGAAGCCATGACCCGGGGTGAGCTCCTCGGGCATCCCTTCCCGGCCCTCCACCGGCACCGAGAAATAGTGCCTCCAGTCTCCCGGCTCCGCCTCGAAAACCAGATGACCCCGACCCCACATGAGGTTCCGGATCCGGCTGAACGCGGAGTCCGCAGGGGCATTATGCCACACTTCTCGCCCCTCCCCGGTGACCGCGTCGGCGATCCAGATTGATAGGTCGTACCCACCTGCGAACCGTGCCTCTTCAAGGCCCGGGGGAATCAGCGAGTCGGGGAGGGATGCCGGTCGGGAAGCCTGGGAAGCGAAAGGAAGGCCCGGCCTCCGAGCGAACGCCACCTGAGTCCCGTCGGGTGACCAGACAGGTTGGTCGTCCCGGTCCACACCGGGTGCCAGGTAGGAGACGCCGGGTTGCTCGGTGTCGTAGACTCCGATGTAGGCGTGGTCCCCCCGCTGGCTCACGAAGGCGATGCGGCGGCCGTCGGGGGACCAGACGGGCGAGCTGTTCTCACCCCACGCCCGAAAAAGCGGCTGACTGGCACTCCCCGGAGTGCCGCCTACCACCCCGGGGTTTACCGGAGAGCGGTGGATCTGGTCTTCCCGGACGAACAGGACCCACCTTCCGTCGGGCGAGAGCACTGGCTCGCTTCCTTCCACCACCCGCCAGGGGTCGCCCCCGGAGGTGCTTACCGCCCAGATGGCCTCCTCGGCCCCGTCGGGCTCGGAGTTCGGGTTGGCAACCCACCCCAGACGGTTGGGAAAATGCCCTCGGACGAAGACCACTTGCTCCCCGTCGTCTGAGATCCGGATATCGGTAAGATCCTGTCCGCGATCTTCCTCCCAGTGAGTGAGAGCCACCGGAGAGAAATCCGGGGCCGCCGCAGTGAAGACATTCCTCATCCCCCGCTCGAAAGCAATCCAAGCAATCCGATCTACCCTCTTTGCCGACACCATTTCCACTGGGAAGGGAGGGCTGAGGACGTCTTCGATGGAGAAGTCCTGAGCGGCAGAAGGGGAGGCCGAAGTCGACAGGACCGTGAGGAGTAGGAAGGTGCTTCCCAGGAGAGAAAGGATCGGGCGCATCGGGCTTCTCCGATTTGGCGGTTGTTCGCGAGGTTGAAGCCCTTCCCCCCTTGCCCGGTTGGCTGATCGATATAGGAGGGTGCTGGCTCCGCGGCCATCGACCTGATCATAGCCGTCACCGACAGAGGGGGCGAGGATCCCAGGACCCTCGCCCCCTTCGCCTCCCTGCCGCCGGGAGATCAGCTATCGGATCGGGACCACGACGGCCAACTGGTGCGTGGTCACCCGTGCGTCCTGAAGGGTGAGGGGTCCGCTCGGGGCGAGGATGAAATCGGCCGCCGCCGCCACAGCCAGCGCCCGATCGTCGGTCCACCGGGTGTTGGTTCCTGGCCGACCGGTTCCGGTAGTGAACCGAGCTGTGTAGTGGACGGTGGCTCCGGGGAGGTTCAGGCTCGCACCCAAGCTCGGGGTCCACTCCATCCAACTTTCGCTCTGATCCCTCTGGACGGCCTCCACCCGGTTGAACTGGTCGAGGTCGTAGGAAATGGACCGGATCTGCAAGCCTGCCCGGAAGGTCGCCCACTGGTAGTCTACGGCCCCTCCCGCCCGGACCAGTGCGTTGGTGAAGCGGAAGTCGTTCTCCACCGTCTTCTCACCGGCAGGGATGATGTCCCCTTTCATCGTGGTGGTGTCGGAAGCTGCGTCGGCCCAAGTCTCGCTCCGGATGGGTTCAAGGACCAGATCGACGGCGAACCGGGAGGGCCCTTCGGACTTGGACAAGCCGATCCCGAGGCCATAGGCCCACGTGTTTCCAGGGTCCCGAGGGATGTTCTGGATCTCGTAGTTCGGGATCTTCGGGTGGTCCTTCCAGTTCCCGGTAAGGGACCACCCGATCACCCATCCGCCCCGGTTCAGTGGTCTCCGATAGACCATGTGGGCTCCCCACGTGTCGGTGTAGTCCAGATTCTCCTCTACCCGGTCTTTCCACCGGGGCTGCGGGATGGTGTCTGGAGCGATGGGCTCCCACACCAGGTCCATGTAGGTCACGTCATGTTTCATCCGGAGCTTCGTCCGGAGAAGAAGGAGCTCCAGAGAACGGTCTCCCTCCCACTCCTTCAGGATGCCTACGCGGAGGTCCGAACTGTGGCCGGATTGTTGGATCCGCTGGCTCATGGCATAGAGGAGGTCCACGCCGTCGACGGCCCCGAGGTCAGCCCAGAACCCGCTCACTCCGATCGAGAGCCCCAGATCAGGGAATCTGTGCCCCAGGAATCCGAACGCATAAAGATTCCTGGCTGAGCCCTCGGAGAGGATCTGAGGAGGACCGGGGTCCCAGGCGAAGCGGGTGAACACCCAGGGATTTCGCCGCGCTCCCTCGATCTCCTGGAGGGATACCGCTCCACCGCCGAACCAATCTCCTGAGCGGAAAAGGGTCCCAATGGGGAGACTGCGCCCGGAGCCGTTCCCGTTCGAAATGCGGTAGAGGGTTGGAGAACCGAAGAAGATGTCCTCTTCCAACCTGCTCCCGGTCGCCGGATTGGCGAAGGGGTCTCCGAGGGTGTCGGGAAGCGCGAGGGACACTCCGCCCATGGCCAGGTTCGAGGATGGGAAAAGGAGGAACTGGTCACCGGCTGCGACGGGAACGGTCTTGATGGGCACCAGCTGGGCCAGGGCAGGAACCTGGGCGGAGAGCAAGGCTGAGACCAGAGCAAGAATGAACAGGGAATGGGGTGGCATGGGTCGGACAACGGAGCGTCGCATAGGTTCCTCCGGAGGTGGAAGGAGAGGGTCCTCCTCGCTGAGGAAAGAACGTTCCGGAGGGGTCGGTTGTGACGGTCGTGGAGGCGCCCTGGGAGAATGCTGGGGCTGGGCATCCGGGTCTTGCCGGAATCTCTAGAAGATCCACTCCAGCCCGACGAGAGGCAGGATGGGCAGCTCAGCCAAGGGGCGAGGGCTGGGGTCCCGCCAGGGATCGAAGTGGTAGAAGAGGGCGTCTCGGCGGTTCAGGGCGTTCAGGATCCGGACGTAGGGTCTGAGCTGAGTGGTCCGCCCGGCGATGGTAGGTGCCCAGGACCCGAAGATCTCTCCTTCAACCCGCAGGAAGCCCTCGTCGGGGCCGATGGCCAGGCCTGGAGCCTCGTTCAACAGGTTGTCCCCTTCCAGGGCGAAGGTCTCCCGGCCCGCAGTGCCCGGCTGGTCGATGCTGGACGCCGCATCCTGGAAGAGCGGGATGGAGGTGTAGGGCAGACCATCCCCGTATCCTACCCTGACTCGGATACCGGTCCTGTCTGAGAGGCGCGTCGAGAGGCCTGCGCTGAGTAGGTGACGGCCGGAGAACCGCGCATCGCTCCCCAGAAACCCCTGGTCCGAAGCCCAGAACCAGGTGAGCGTGTATCCGACCCACCCCGACGTGCGGTCCCCCTCCCGTGCTACTCTAAGATCCACACCGGACGCATTCAGTCGCTGGCCCTCTGCACCTGTCACTCCGGAGAAGTTCTTCACATAGCCTTCCAACCCCAACCTCAACCCGGGCAGGAGAATCTGGTCCAACGAAACCACCAGGTGGTTCGCCTTGCCCACCGAAAGGCGGCTGCCGGTCCCAACCGCCGTGGTATCGTCTGCGAGGGTGGCCAGGGTCTGCTCCACCACGCTGGACGACACCGTCGAGAACTGGTGGTACCGACCTGCCGCCAGCGTCAGCACGGCGTTGTCGGTCAGCAGCCAGGTCAGCGCGGCTCGGGGAGCCAGGTGGACTCCACCGGACTCGGAGAAGTGGTCGACCCTCAATCCGGCTCGCAGGCTGAGGTTTTCCCCCACCGGGCCGTCCCCTTCCGCGTAGACACCCCCGGTGGTTCCCCGAAGGACCAGGTCGGTGGCGATGGAGCTTCCCCCGGCGTCGATTCTTCGGGCTTCATAGTCACTGCTCACACCGTCCAGCGAAGCACCGAGCCTGAGGGTCCCGGCGCCGAGAGGATGGGAGAAGTCCGCCGTTACTCTGAGCCGATCGGACCGGCTTCGCGCGAAGAGGGGCAGAGAGTCTGACACCGGCAGGTGAGCCTCGTACCGGCTGAGAGCGCCTCTCACTTCTGCAGAGGTCTTTCCGAAGAACCCCTGGAGCCCTCCTGATAAGGCTTGGTTCCCCCACCGGGCTCCGTCCGAGAAGGAGGAGCTCCCGAGATCCAGGCGGACGTCCTCCTGATTCCAGAACCCGGTGAGGAACCCACTGGCGCGATCTCTGCCGCCCCACTCCCCACGAACCAGAAGGTCCCGATATCCGTAGGGGGAGTCGCCCCTGTCCAGAATCGGGGTACCCAGGTCGTGGATGGCTCTGGTGCCGAAGAGGAACCCTCCTCCGGGGAGGGGCCCTTCCAGGAGCATTCGACCCGTGAGGAGGTCGGCTCCGAATTCCCCACGGAGTCGATCCCGGCGCGGTGACCGGGTTGTAAGGTCCAGGATGTAGGAAAGCCCCCCATCGAACCGTGCCGGCGCCCCACCCAGGAACAAAGAGGCGCCGCCCAGGGCGCCCGGATCGAAGCTGTCGACCAGGCCCCCCAGGTGGAAGGGCGTGTAGATGGGGGCCCCGTCGAGGAGAACCAGCTTGAGATCCGCTGCCGAGCCCCTCATCAGGAGAACGTCGGTAGGTTCGGCCTGGTCGCTCCCTGGAAGAGACCGAACCACCTGGGCCAACCCCGCCTCCACCATCCCCGTGCTTCCCTCCAGGGCCCGCAGCGCAATCTCTCCCATCTCCCGAGTCGAGGGGGATTCCCTGGGTTGGGCCTCGGCGAGGGGAAGGGCACGGATGGTGACGCTAGGAATCGGGATCGGTCTGGAGGAGAGTTCCATATCCAATTCCACGGACCCACCAGCCGGAACCAAGACCTCCACGGCAATCCCGTCATACCCGATGTGGATCGCCTGCACCCTCCATCGGCCCGGGGCCAGACCGCGGGCCCTGTACCGACCCAGGGAGTCTGTGGCCACCGTCCGATGATCAAACCCCCGGGAGAGGTCCAGCATGGCGTGGGGGAGGGGGAAGGCCGTGTCGCCTCGCCCGCCGAACACCCGGCCCCTGATCTCGCCGACCTGTCCAGAGCCACGATCCGTGGCCTGGGCGGCAGCGGTCCCGGGGGGGACGAGGAGGCCACAGAGAGCCAGGAGGATGGATGCGCGATTAGGCATGGCGAGAGCGCCTGCGGGCTGTGCCGCCGTGGCCTTCCTTTCCTACCCGCCGGAGTCGGGAGGGTTGGGGCGTGACCCCGACGGGCCGAAGCGGATCTCGGCGGGTGTCCGGGTTTGAACAGGCCCCAGGATCTGCAGGCCTCCAGCGGTCCTCCGAAGATAGACCTCTCCGTTCACGACCACGGTAATGGGACCGGCTCCGGATGGGATCTCCAGAGTGACATCACCTGGGGGGCCCAACGCTTCCAGCCGACCGTCTTCGGTGCGGAAACGGGTGCCCTCCTCGGAGAAGACCCCAGCCCTGGTCCCTTCCACGAGAAGGATGGTTAGGGACGCAAGTGGGGAGAGATCTCGGACGTGAAGCTCCAGCCCACCCTGTCCAACCGGAAGCGTCGCGCCGACCCGTTCCGTGCCCTCCACCGTTCCCTCGTATGGAGGTTCGCCCACTCCCTCGAGGGCTTCAGTGGCCACGGGCCCGGGAGTGCCGCCGAGGCTTCTCCATCCGTCGGCCAGCCACTGACGGACCGGGGAACCGGGGAGGGCGGCGGCAGCCCCGGCGGTGATGAGCACGGCAAAGGATGCGGCACGGGGAAGGCTCCGCCGGATCATCCGCACCCCCTTCCGCCTCGCTTGGGCTTCCTCGAGGATTCGTGCTCGAGCCGCCTGAACCGGAGGGTCGGTATCGAGAAGGGCGAGCGCCTCGGCCAGGACCTGGAGGTCGGCAGTTTGTTCCGCCGCCTCCTCCTCGCACCGGGGACACGTGGCCAGATGCGTCCGAGCGTCTTCTTTCTCTCCCGTCGCCTCCTCGTCGAGAAGGGCGCGGATCATCCCCTCATCCGGATGTCCCATTCCCCTGCTTCTCCTTGGTGTACACGGATGCGAACCGCTTGAGGCTTCGAGCCAGGAGGGTCCCGACCGACGTCGGGGCGACGTTCACCACCTGAGCGATCTCTCTGTAACTGAACCCCTCCTGCCGAAGGAGGAGGACTTCCCGGTCCCGGGGCGCCAACTGATCCAATGCCGCTCTGACTTCCCTAATCTCTTCACTCCTCTCCATCTCCCTTTCCGCGCTGGGCACAGGGTCCGGCTGCGGCGTTCCGGCCAGGATCCGTCTCCGGTTCTGGCCCTGGCGGGCCGCGTCCCGGATCAGATTGGTGGCTACTCGGAACATCCACACTCTCAGACCCCGGTTGGGCCCACGGGGCCCCCGATCCAGGAGCCGAACGAACGCTTCCTGGGCCAGGTCATCTGCCGCATCCGGGTCCCCGGTCAACCGGTGGCAATACCGGTAGAGGGGTTCATAGACCTCGTCGAAGAGCGCGTTGATGTCCACCTGGTCCACATCGTTGAGTTCGAGCCGGGAACCGGGTCCGGTCAGGTGCACACGTCCATCACGGCCGACTCCGAGCCTTGGGCGCCCTCCTTTGCCCCTCTCGGGCCTCCTGCAGAATGAACGATCGACGGAGGTGGATCATGACAGGGGTGCGGGGGACGGTACAAATCTCCTACCCGAACAGCGCCGAAAGGTTGGGGTGCGGGAGGGGTCGGACTGTGAAAGGAGAAGGCCCCGGGAAGCTCTCGCTCCCCGGGGCCTCCGCTGTGGACAGACCGATGGCGGAGTCAGCCGACCTTGACGATGTCGTAGCAAACCCGCCAGTTGGACATGTTTTCCGGGTCCGTCGATCCTTCGTCGACAGGCTCATAATGGCCGACCCAGTTGGCCACGTCTCCGGTGAACTCCCGCCGATAGTGGTCGAGCTGGTCGTTCGCAGACAGCTGATCCAACTCTTCGCCCGTCAACTCGACGACCAGGTTGTCGCCCGGAACCCCGTCGAACAGGACGCGGTTGAGCTTCTCCAGCCGATTCCACCCAGGCTTGTCGGAGAGAGGGTAGTGCCCCTCCTCGGGGAACCGGAAGTTCTCAACCTTCCCGGCAGACTCGACCTTGGATCTGAATACGAACTCCCCGGTCTCTTTGTAGAAAGGCTCCAGCTTGTCCAGGATCTGGATCCACCGGAGGACAACCTGGATGCGCTCACCTGCCTGGTCCGTCATTGTGCCGGGCTCCTTTGAAAGTTGTTGGAATCGTAATGGGCGAACGTTAGGTGGAGCGGGCCGTTTTGTCCAGCATTTCGGGGCTCTTCCCATTCGTGCCTAGCCTTCTACTCCGACGACGGCGACACGATCCCCTTCCGGGCTTACCGCGACCCGGCTGAGACCGCCGATCCCGACGAGGCTGAGGTCAGCCATTACCTCCCATCCCGTCGAGCTTCCCGGGAGGAAACGGAACAGCTTGGACCCCTGGCCCATGAGGAGAGCGCCCCCAGGGGTCCACGCATAAAACTCGTTTCCGTCCAGAAGGGGGGCGAGGACTTCGGTCTGTCCGGTCTCCGGATCGAGTTCGGTGATGAAACCGCCCCCTCCCCCATCCCATTGGACGAAGGAGACGGTCTCTTTCCCCGGCACCCGGTAGAGGGATCGACCGATATCGTTTGCGGCGACCGTGCCCCGGCCCTTCTCCACGGAGGCGATCTGGAGCGTCGCGGGCGACCCCAGGATAAAGAGGGCCAGCTCGTCCTCCGTGATCCAGGCGTGGTACCCCACGGGTTGGAGATCCTGAAGAAGGACCTCTGGATGTTCTCCGGACAGGTCGAAACTCCAGAGGCGCTGGGTGGAATCGGCCTCCACCCGGATGACTGAGATCCGATCGCCGGAAGGCATGAGGGTTGCCGAGTACTCGCTCTCCGGCGCCGTGTTGGTGAGTGGCCCTGTGGTCCGGGCCTGAATGTCGAAACTGTGGATGTCGGCCTGACCGGTCTCGTCGATGGAGGTGAACAGGAGAAGCCTCCCTCCCGGGAGGAAGTGGGGTTGGTTGTCATAACCTGGCCGGCTCGTGGCCTGGATTCCCGATCCGATGTCCAGGCCCTCCGGGGAGTAGTCGAAGATCCAAATGTCGGTTCCAGGAGGGGCTTGGGCTATTGAGATCGAGGAAGCCGATCCCAGGATCATCGCTCCTGCCAGGAGTCCGAGGGGGGTTTTCCTCTGCTTCACGTTTGACCTCCGGGGTGCTGGATTGGGGCCTCGACAAACGGAGCTGCGGCCGAATGGGGTCCGAGAAGAGTCCAACCCCGCCGCAGAGAAGTGCCCGTGATGCCTGGGTCACTCTGAGAAGGATGGGCAGGGATGGCAAGCCGGAGACTGCGCGGCCAGGTTGCGGTGGGTTTTCCTCCGCCCTTAAGCTCCCACGTGGTCCCGGGCTCCCGACGGGCCTTCAGAGCCCGTCTCGCATCCGGGCAAAGGCCGCCACCTCCTTCTCGGAGACAACTCATGTCGCCTCGTCCCAGCCGGCTCCGTCGCGGTCTCAGTATCATGGGCGCTCTCCTCTTTCTCTTTTTGACGGCTTTCGGAACCTCCAAGGCTCAGGACATCCCGGATCCGGAGTCCCACTTCGGATTCCGGATCGGATCCGACCGCCAGCTCGTCGGGTGGGATGACGCGGTCGAGTACTTCTCCCTGATCGGGGATCGGTCCAGCCGGGTGAACGTTCGGCGGGTGGGGGAGAGCACGGACGGGAGACCGTTCCTCCTGGTGGAGGTTTCCTCCCCGGAGACGGTTGCGAATCTGGATCATTTCAAGAGCCTCCAGCGGCAGCTCTACTTCCAGGATCATCGTCCGGGTGAGGACCCGAACACCGCACACTCAGACGCTGAGCGGACAGAGCTGTTTCGGGATCACAAAGCTGTCCTCCTGATCACCTGCTCCATCCACGCCACGGAGGTCGGGGCTGCCCAGATGAGCCTGGAGCTCGTCCACCAGCTCGCAACAAGCAACGATCCGCGAATTCTGAAGATCCTGGACAACACGATCCTCCTCCTGGTACCGAGCCTGAATCCGGACGGGCAGGCTATGGTTGTGGATTGGTACGACCAGTACGTGGGCACGAACTTCGAGGGCGGCGGGATGCCGTGGCTCTACCAGCGTTATGTCGGCCACGACAACAACCGGGATATGTACATGTACACCCAGGAGGAAACCCGCCTGATCGGCGGGATCCTCTGGGAGGACTGGTTTCCCTCGATCTGGCTGGACGAGCACCAGATGGGTTCCCGGGGCGCCCGGATCTTCGTCATGCCGGCCACGGATCCTGTGAACCCGAACGTCCACCCACTCATCTACCGGTTGAACGGGATCTTCGGGCAGGCTCAGGGGGCCGCGCTGGAAGAAGCGGGGAAGGTGGGGATCATATACGATCAGACCTACACCAACTTCTGGCCGGGAGCCATGGCGTGGACGGGGTGGTGGCATAACCAGGTCGGCATGCTGACCGAGCTGGCCAGCGTCCGGATCGCGTCTCCCACTGTGCAAGAGGCCGCTCGCCTGGGTGCCCCGCCCCCACCAGGTGGGGCCGCCCGTGGACGCGGATCGTACGTTCCCGGACAGGCGGTGGCTGCCCCGACGGACGTCCAGCCGAGAACGAACTATCCCCGGCCATGGCTGGGAGGTCGATGGACGCTACGGGACATCGTGGATTACGAGCTGATCGTGTCCCTGGCCACCCTCGAGGCGGCTGCAGACGGCCGGGAACGACTCAACCGCCAGATCTACGAGGTAAACCGGTCCACCATCGAGCAGTTTCTGGAAGGGGAGGCCCGAGGCCGACCCGACACCGAGCTAGGCGGTTATGGGCCGCTGCCTCCCCGGGTCGCCGGGGAACGTCCGGGAACGGGGCGGGTCCTTCCGGGGGCGCTTGGGATCTCTGGAACTCCCTACGCCGTGGTGCTTCCACCGGGGGATGGGGATGCCGTGACTCGGGCCAAAATGCTCCAGCTCATGGAGCGCGCCGGGGTGATGGTGGAACAGGCGACCCGCCCATTTTTTGCAGGAGGAGTGGCATACCCTGAGGGTACCTACGTCATCCGGCTCGCTCAGGTGTACGGACGGTACGCCAAGGAGATGCTCGAAACCCAGGTGTACCCAGAGATCCGTCTGGCACCAGATCTCCCGCCCCTTCCGCCATACGATGTCACTGCGTGGTCCCTGGGCCTCCAGATGGGGGTGGGCGTTGAGTTCGTGGCCCGGCCGTTCGACGCCTCTCTCAGACTCGTGGAAGGCGTCCCGCTCCCCCGGGGAGGAGTGGAGGGGCGGGGGGACCTCTACCTCATTTCTCCCGAATACAACGCCGCCTTCACCGCTGTGAACCGGCTTTGGGAGGGGGGTGCAAGGGTCAGGCGCGCGACCCACCCGGTGTCGATCGGAGCGGGATGGGCGGTGCTTCCCCCAGGGGCGTTTTCCGTTGAAAGCGTGCCCCGGGAGGAGATAGACCGGGTCGGGCGGGAGCTCGGCATCCCAGTCCACGCCGTCCTGAGGGTGCCGAACGAAGAACTGGTCGAGCTTCCCAGACCCCGGATCGCCATCTTCCAGCCATGGCAGTCCAACATGGACGAGGGTTGGACACGGTGGGTCCTGGAGGACTTCGGATTCGAATACACTGTACTCCACCCCCAGGACCTCCGGGCCGCGGCTGCAGCTGCGGGCGTCGGACCCGCGGGAGAGTTCGAAATCCCAGCCGAGTACAGGAACCAGTGGCCGCCCCATGTGAGGGAGCGGGCGCCGGACCGGGTCCTGGAGGAGCCCTTGTCCCATCGCTTCGACGTGATCCTCCTGACCCACCAGAGTGGCAGCTCGATCCTCGGTGGGAGCAACTCCGCGACGACCCCGGAGGTGTACCGCATGGGGCTGGGGGAAGCCGGGCTCGCGGCCCTCGAGGATTTCATCGCGAACGGGGGGCGGGTGGTGGCCCTGGGGGCAGCCACCGGTCTGTTCACGGAGAACTGGCCCATCCCGGTCTCCGATGCCTCATCCGGACTCTCGTCCGACGAGTTCCTGATCCCCGGGTCCATCGTGAATTTGCAGGCTGACCCCAGCCATCCGCTGGCTTGGGGTATGGATGCCCGGACCCATGGATTCTTCTCCCGGAATCCGTTCTTTGAGGTCGGCGCGGCCTTTCCTTCGCAGGAAGTCAGCGTTGCCGTTCGGTATCCGAACGACCGGCTCCGGGCATCAGGTTGGCTCAGAGGAGAGGAACACCTGGCCGGGAAGGCTGCAGCGGTCGAAATACGCTATTCCCCGCCTCACGAGGAAGACGGGAAAGGGAGTCTGGTCCTCTTGGGGCTTCGACCCCAGCACCGCGCTCAGACCCACGCGACGTTCAAGCTGTTGTTCAATGCATTGGTGAACCCGTGGTAGCGGAGAGGTCCGACCGGTCGTGCTGGTTCGGCTGGCGTCGCCCTCGAAGTCGCGTTTCCGCACGGTACCGGGCTCATCGATGGAATATCGAAGGGGCTTCAGGAGGTGAGCGAATGAACAAGTGGCTCTCCGGTTTGGCGATCCCTCTCATCTTTTTGATTTCCTCGGTCTTTCCTCCACAAGTGGTCAGCCAGTCCGTCGCGGCGGACCCGGGAGTGATGGAGGCGTTGCACCTCCTGGACTTATGGATGGATGCGCAGGTCGCATACGGGGAGATCCCCGGGGCGACAGCTGCGGTGGTCCATGACCAGGAGCTGGTGTGGGCGAAGGGGTATGGATATGCCAATCGGGAAGAGAGAATCCCGGCGACGCCCACTACGATCTTCTCTATCTGCTCCATCTCGAAGCTTTTCACCAGCGTTGGAATCATGCAGCAGAGGGATGCGGGCCGGCTTCGGTTGAGCGACCCGGTGAAGGACCACCTTCCGTGGTTCGAAATCCAGGAGATCCACCCGGAATACGGTCCAGCCACCATCGAGGGGATCCTAACCCACTCTGCCGGCCTCCCCAGGGAGTCGGACCACCCGTACTGGAGCGCCCCGGACTTCGAATTCCCCACGCGGGAACAGATCGTCGACCGGGTGTCAAACCAGGAGAGCCTCTATCCGACGGCAACCCACTACCAGTACTCCAACCTGGGGCTGACTCTGGCCGGGGAGGTCGTGGCGGCGGTGTCCGGGGTTCCCTACGACCGGTACATCCGGGAGAATATCCTCGATCCGTTGGGAATGTCTCGGACCACAACCGACATCCCCGCGGATCTCTGGGGGGATGAGATGGCGGTGGGTTACAGCGCAATCACCCGGGACGGGTCTCGCAAACCGATGCCCCTCTTTCAAGTCCGAGGGATCTCCCCGGCGGCGGGGTTCGCCTCTACGGTGGAGGATCTGGCCAGGTTCGCCTCCTGGCAGTTCCGGGTCCTGGGAACACATGGCTCGGAGATTCTGGACTCGAACACTCTCCGTGAAATGCATCGGGTCCATTGGTTGGATCCCAGCTCCCAGGCCACTCGGGGACTGGGATTCTCGGTGAGCAGGATCGGGGAGGAGACCTTCGTGGGCCATGGAGGGAGTTGTCCAGGGTTCCGGTCGAACCTGGCCCTCCAACCAAAGCGGAAGATCGCGACGGTCTTCATGGCCAACGCCCTGGGCGTGGCCTCCAGCCTGTACACTCGGCGGGCCTATGAGATCGTGGCTCCGGCGATCAAGAAAGCTCTCGCCGATGACGAAGAGGCTGGGTCGACCAATCCGGAATTCGGGAAATACGCCGGGACTTACGGGGCTTCCTTCGGAGGCGAGACGGCCGTCCTTCAGTGGCAGGGTGGGTTGGCCATGGTGTCGTTCCCGACGGACGATCCCCTGGCCAGCCTCACCAAGCTGAAACATGTGGAAGGCGATACGTTCCGGAGGATCCGCTCAGACGAGGAATTGGGTGAGGCGATCTCATTCGAAGTCGTGGACGGCGAAGTCGTCCGCTTGTGGCGCAACAACAACTTCATGGACAAGGTGCGGTAAACTGAAACATATAACGCCGGTTCGGAGTCATTCGTCGTGGGGGGAGTCAAATGAAATGGGTCACGGATTTCTGCTCGATATCGATCCCAGTTTTGATCTCGATTCTGGCGTTAACCCAGAATTCCGCGGCACAGGAGAACACTAACCCACCGCCTCGCCCGTTCTCCTACGACTTCCAGACGGAGGACGAGCTGGCTGCCCGGATCGATGTGGACGATCCGGATCCTGGAGTGCTGCGGGATGTCTTCGCAAGGCGCCGGGCGAGGGTCCTGGAAGCCATACCCGGTGGCGGCCTTCTCGTGTTCAGTGTCGAGTGGGTGCAGCCGAGACGGCTCGAGTTCCAGGTGCCGGATTCGGACAACCACGACTTCGTCTATCTGACGGGCCTGGAAGGCTTGGAGAGCCTCAACTCGGCTCTGCTCCTCATCCCCGCCCGGGAGGGAGGGGCCGATCGGGACTGGATCGTCCTCTTCACTTCTGAAGACCCGGAGAGGATCCGGGCCCTGACCGGCATAGAGGACGTTCGGCCTTTTCCCCAGCTCGAGGAAACCCTGTCGGTGGCCATGACGGACTTCAGGGACTGGCGGATCACGCAGATCCGTCGCTGGCCGCTTCCAGCAGCCCTTTCCAAAAGCTGGGGGAGGGACCACAAGGTCCTTTACCTGAACTACCCGCGTTTCTTCCGTCTGGGGATGCCGGAGCCGGAACGCCTTGCACTGTTCGATCGGTTCCGCCGGTTCAGCCCCGAGATGGAGCTCCGGGACGCCGCCGACATCCTGGACCAGGTTCGAATGCTCCAGGACGCCTGGGCGCTGGCCTGCCTTCGCCGAGCAGTGGACATCACTACCGAAGGCACGTTGGAGGGGTTGCGAGCCGCGACTCGGGGGATGACCGAATCCGAGGTCATGGAGACGGTGGACTATGTCTACCGGTACCGGGGGGCCACCCTGGGGTTTCCCACATCCGTCTCACGGCAGCCCCCCGAGGGCCGCCGGCCGGGTCCGCACATTCCCGAGGGGTTCATCCAGTATGTGTCCCGCTCCGGGGGTGAGGCCTTCACCGAGGAGGACCTCCTCCATATCGATACCGGGGCGGCCTATCGGCATTTCTCCGCAGATATCCAGCGGACGATCCCGATTCGAGGCACCTTCGACGACGAGCAGCGGCGGTTGTACGCAATCGCGTTGGATGTCCAGACGACCGTAATCGAGATGGTTCGACCCGGGGTCACCTGGTGGGATCTACACAACACTGCGGATCGGATGCTCAGGGAGGCCGGAGGGTACGACCAGTACTGGACCTATGGGATCGGCCACTTCATCGGGATGGAAGTCCATGACGAAGGGGATTACGAGATACCTCTGAAGCCGGGAATGGTCCTGGCCATCGAACAGGGAGTCGCCCCGCCGGCGGGACCCCGCGTGGCCTTCGAGGACGACGTCCTGGTGACGGAGGACGGGTTCGAGTGGCTCAGCCGGTCCATCCCCATCGAGATGGCGGACGTGGAGGCGATGCTCCGGGTGGAAAGCAGCTTCGAGCAGTTCGTGGGGAAGGGGAGGTAGTCCTAAAACCTGTACGTGTAGTTCAGCTTTGTGCTGGCTCCCCGTGAGAGGGTCTCGAAATCCCTGTCCAGGAGGTCCGGGGCCAGGTTCCGCCAGTTGTGGGTGTAGACCAGGTAGAGCTCGTTTCCAGGGTTGAGGATCCAGCGGAGCTTTCCGAAGAGTCCCACGACCTCTGAGATGTCGTCGTACTGGACGTTTCCGGTGAGGGATGCCCAGGGGCTCAGGTCCCACCCACCCAGGAACCGGATGAGCGTTGTCTCGAACTCCCCACCCGGCAGCCTGACCTCGTTCCGCTCCCACTCTCCCCCGACGCTGATCCCCGGATTCGGTCGCAGGGTGAGGCCGAGCTGATACCGGTCCCGGTTGCCGTCCCAGAACCCCCCGGTGGCGTACTCCGCATCCCCGGACAACTTACGTCTTCCCGCCGTTCGGCCCCTGAAAGATGTCTCCCAATACGTGTAGGGTCCCGGGAGGATTTCGATCCCGTCGCTGATCTCGAAAAGGTCATCCAGGGATTCGTGCTGCCTTGTAGCCTGGATGGTGAGATTGTCACCGCTTTCGAAATCCACACCGAGAAGGCTCAGGCGCAGCTGCTTCTCTTCGGCCACGCTCGAGTCCAGGTCCGCCAGATAGCGGTATTGGGCGGAGAAGTCGAAGCGGCGGATCCAGGAGATCCCGGGCCGGGGGCGCCAGCCGATGTTCGGCTCCACGCGTCTGAATCCGTTCCGGGTGACGAAACCCACCGCGGGATCGTAGTCGTGTCCGAACTCCCGGTACGAGAGGTGGGCCCGGTAGACGTCATTGGGGAAGTTCAGTCGGAATCCACGGGCCGTGAGATCGGACAGCGTCCGGTCAACGTCAGGCTCGGGATTCGAGTTCCAGACGAAGAAGGCCTCGAACTGGAAGTTGTAGTGGCCGAATAGGGAAGAGGTGAAGAAGTCCAGGTCCACCCCGGCGGTGTGACGGTCCTCCAGTTCCACCCGGTCCAGGTTCGGGGTTGTGGCGCGGCGAGTGTAGATCGCGCCGATGGAGGATTGGGCCGAGAACGATCGTTTCACCCTCGCCACCGTGAAGTCCTCCACCGGAACCCTGAGCCGCTCCTCCCCGACCCGTTCCTCTCCGGTCCTTACCTGGAGAAACCCGAGCTCGTATCTGCCGGCCTGCCCGCCTAGGCGGGCGCCGTAGGTGATGGGAATCTGTTCCCCGTCCACCAAGCCGATGCGGCGACTGAAGTATGGAGAGGGGCCGCTTCGGGCCGAGAAGGAGAAGACCCCCGATCCCTCCAGGAAGAAGTCCCGCTTCTCTTCGAACCGAAGAGGAAACCGGGTCAGGTTCACCCTCCGCTGGTCCACCTCCACCTCGGCGAAATCGGTGTTAACGCTCAAGGCTGCCCGAAGGCCCGGAGTGATGCTGTATCCCAGGTCGACGCTCAAGTCCCTGGGGTAGGTGGTCGGGTCGGCATTTCCCGGGACATTCTTCCAGTTCGCGACGACCGAGGGGACCATCTCCAAACCCAGTCCCTGGGAGGGGTTTTCCAGGCCGCGGAGGCGTCCGGCGTGAACCGGGCGAAAGAGCCCCTGGTTCCTCAAGTAGCCCCGCCAGAGGATCTCCTCGTTCCGGCGGCGAATGGTCCGTTGAAAGTTGATTCCCCACGTATCCTGCTCAGGATCGAAGTTCAAGGTCCTGAAGGGGATCCTGATCTCCGCTGACCACCCGTCCGCCCTTCTGGCAACTTTCGCTTCCCAAATGCCGTCCCAGGACTTGTTGATCCCGCTGCCCCTGTTCCCACCGCCACTCCCGGTGATCAGGCCGTCCCCCATGAGACCAGCCGGGTTGATCTCGAAGAAGTATCCTGTCCGGCCGTCCAGAAAGGTGTCCAGGATCCACATGAACCGGTCGTCGGTTCCCAGCCCGGCATCCCTTCGCTTTTGATGCGCCAGGATCCCTTCCGGATCATCGAAGAGGAGAGCACCGATGTAGAGATTGTCGTCGTCGAAGACCACGCGGATCTCGGTGCGTTCCGAAGGTTGGGCTCCCTCCACCGGTTCCTGTTGTGTGAAGTCGGATATGGGAGTAGCGAGGGCCCATGCTTCCTCGGTGAGCTCCCCGTTCACATGGAGTGCTCCCCCATCCGGAAGGCCTGATGCCACCAGATCCACTTCGGCAGATGTGCTGTCGTTCTCGGTCCCCTGGGCCGCTGAAGCGCTTGGGGCACCGGCATCGGTCAGGAAGAGCGAGCAGACGGTGAACAGGGTCCCCAGCCGGGGCCGATGGATCATCGATTCGTTGTCCTTGGATGGTTCGGGCCACCGAGCACGGGCGGCCGGGCGCGGGGCGGGTGTGCGGAACTACCCTGGTACGACTTTCCCTCGGTTGGGTTCCCACGGGCGGGGAGGAGAGTTGCCGCCCAGGGCCCCGGGCAGGCCCTGGGCGGGAGGATGTCAGCGCCACTCAGCCAGCCCGGCGTCCACCAAGTCCTCCACGAACCGCGAAACGACCTGGGTCGGTACAGGCCCGAATTCGGCGCTCAGGGCGTCCCGGATGCCCGTGACGTCCCGCTCGCCGTCGATGAAATTCACGAGCTCGAAGGTGTAGTTCCCTCCAAGGAGGTTCTGGGGTGAGGCGTACCAGGCTGCCCGATCGGGGCTGAGGCGGCTGGCGGGCAACCCGCCGGCGAGGGGGCCTCGGGTGAGGCG
>JBDHCH010000045.1:0-20550 GCA_039592115.1 Gemmatimonadota bacterium
CCACCTTTTCCAGCCACACAGTATCACCAAAGAGCTGTCCTGGATCGAGGGTACCCGCTGGAATCAGAACCGGCTTCTTCGCTAGGATCGTTCCATCCGGGAAGACACCGAAGGCTTGGGGAGGAATGGTCTCCCCCCACTGTGCACTCTCCGTCCGGGCGAGTTCCCCCATGGGATCGAGGATTGTCATGCGTGGATTTTGAACATCCCAGATTGCTACGCTGTCACCACGAAACGCCCCCAAGAGGCGTATCCGCCCACGGAACTCGCCGGGCCCTTCTCCCCTTCCACCCACAGTCTTCCAGTGCGACCCATCCGGTCTGAACATCCGCACCTCACCAGATCCTCCATCCGCCACCCAAAGGTTCCCATCTCGATCGACATGTATGCCTTGAACGTTGAAGAACTGCGTGGGCCCGCTGATGTCCGCACCCCCAAGGCTAAGAACGGGGACCGGGTTGACCTCGGCGAAGGTGCGCGTGGTATCCGGGCTGATCGTGTGTCGGACCCCGGCGCTATCGACGTAGGTGACCAACCCCGGTGGGTCACTCCGGCAAGCGCCCACCATCACAATCAGCGTGAGAATCAAACAAATACGGTGGGACATGAGCGCCCTCTCTCTACCTTCATGTGGATGACCGGCTGTGCATGACGCCTCGCGGACTGCCGACATCACCGGAGCGAATGGGCCGAAAGATCACGAGCAAAGCGAGCTCTGGGTTGAGACTACCCGTTCCAGCCCAGTCAGCCACCAAGGAGAATCATGGATCGTGGGTATGAAGTGGGCAAGGAGCGAAGGTGGAGTGTGTCAGTAGAGGATCAACCCAGAGCGCCTCTTGGGTAGCGCCGTCCGATTACCTCAGTGTCCCAACTCCGAACTGAGGATTCTGAGAACTTCGTCTACGCTGCCCTCTAAACCCCTGTACATGGAGAGCCTCACAGCGGTCACGGCCAACCGACCGACCATGATGTTCCTGAACACCCGATCCGCAGGCAGGCTGCGATAATCCACAGTCGAAGGAAGGATCTCGACCACAGAATCGGTTCCAAACATGGCGTGCGGCAGTTGTGCGGCCAGATCCAAACGAGTCAGAAGGTGCTCAGTGACATCCCGGCTCCATCCCTCAGACGCCCCCTCTTCCACTCTACCGACGGCCTCCACCCTGACATCGAAATCCGCCAGGAGCGTGCGTAGAGAGTCGCTTTTCAAGATCTGGAGGCTGGATGTATTCAGAAGTTCCTGGTAGGTGCGGAGACTCGGAGGAAACCCGACGTTTGTGTCCCGGAAGACCTGAGTGACCAAGCTCCCCACGGAATCGGCATCGGGGATGTGGGTTGCCGTTGCACCGAAGAGAACCAGCTTCTGGATGCTCTCCAGGACGGCGCTCTGAACCTGAATCGTTCGTTCGAGATCCGCCTGGTTCTTTCGGAAGTCCTGCTCCAGGCTCAACAGATACCGATTCTCTCGCTCGCCCAGTTCAAGACCATCCCACCAGGAATCCAGTGAGAAAGCAATCAGTATGCCGATGACGACGATGAACAATTCACCAAACGCATACCGCCACTTCAGATCTCGAAATCCACGGAACATTTCGACCTCTCTGAAGGTGAATTAGACTCCGTGGTTCATTCATGATGGCCTGGAGATCTAGTAGACTGATGCCCATTCCAGCCCAGTCAGCCACCAGTCAACAGAATGTCGTGTGGGTAAGGTGGGGGCAAGGATGGTGATTGACTCCGGTGCTGCGGTCCGGGTCGTCTTGGCGCCCGGTGTCACTCTGGGAGACCAAGTGTCGCTGGATCCCGAATCACCGTTTCAGCTCTTCGGCTCGTCAGCCAGCCGGCTTGGATTGGTTTGGAGATCAAGTGGGGGAGGGAAGAGGGGATGGAGGGGTGCGGTCCGCGGCCTTCCCATCTCAGTTTCGGGTCGTTTCCCGGCCTTGAACCGTGAGAGAATATTCGGTCTCCGGGTACCCGAAATCGGGTGCATGTCTATTCAAATGGGACCTTCGGCACAGAGGGCACAGGTGGGGAAAGGTTTCCTCTGGTCTTGATCGTCCCTATGAGGACGATTATGTCAAGCTGGAGGGATTGATCTGGCAAGGATATGCACCGGCAATCGCTTCTGAAACCAAGTGAGGGTCAGCCCAAAGGTAGTTCAAAAGGAGAGCCCCGCTGGACCAGAGAACGGGGGGAAGAGCCATTGGCTCGATCCTCGGAATCCAGCTGAACCGATCTGAAGCGAGTCAGGTCAGATCTGTCTCCTTGAGTCTACGTTATATCAGTTGAGTGACATCCTCGGCGACCTTTGGATAATCGTCGAGCAGCTGACTATCATGACCGGGAAACAGCATCTCGATATTGCCATTGACCTTGTTACGAAGCTTCGTATAGCTCCTTAGCCAGGCTGGCATGTCTGTGATGAGGCCGCTTGGCGTGTCTAATTCAAAACTCTTTTGAATGTGCGCGCAGTCAGATGCTAAGACAGCCAGGCCTTTTGCTGTTTGGACCGCCATTGATTGCAGGGCTATCGTGTGTCCAGGAGTCAACAAGAGCTCGATACCAGGCAAGATCTCTTGGTCACCGTCTATCAGGACCAACCTTTCCGATCCACGGAGCTCCCCCAGTTGGCGGATAGCCACAGCGTCGGAGACACCATATGACGGCTTCCAGGGGGGACTTATATCCCCTTGGAGGCCTGCAAAGGGAGGTCTTTTCGCAACGGGGTCATAGACCCAGAAATCAAACTCCCTTCTTTGGACGTATACCTTCGCTTTTGGAAACAACTCCAAGCCACCAATGTGATCGAAGTGAATGTGTGAGATCACAAGGTGTTCAACTTCGGCCGCATCGATCCCAATACGGCTGAGGACTTCGTCAGGCCGCACGTACGTAGGTCTCAGTAGATCGCTTTCCGCCGCAAAACCAGGACGTACACCGCAGTCAAAGACCACAGTATTCCCGCCGCCCTGGACTGCCCAGATGTAGTAATTTCTCTCGATCGTTTCGTTCCAATCCCCCAGATAGAGGACCATGGCTATCTTACTGGAGACTGGGCCGGCGTATTTCAGAGCAAAGATCTCGTAATCCGCCGCTTCCGTCTCTCCCGCAAACGCCGATTCGGTAGAAACCGCCCCCATGGAGGCTGCGCCCATTCCGAGCATAGCGGTTTTCAAGAAATCCCTTCGCATCGAGATCATGGCGGTAACCCCTTTCCGATAGGTTTATCCAAGCTAAGGGAACAACCGGAATTCTACTTCTTCCTTGATCCCCGGTGTACGCTTCAGCGCCCCGGAGCTGCACCAGTCGACCGCTCTCAGCTCGCTAGGTCGCAGAGCAACTCGGCGTGCATCGCGCCACGCTTCACCCAAGCCTCGCCTCGCGCCGCTGAACCGGTGGGAGTCTCCCGCATCACAACAAACGCCCCTCCCGGGCTTCGCTGATCGATCACGGAGCAGCTCGACTCTCGCATCGCGCCGCGCTGCGAGGGTGGACCCGACGGTCGCAAGAAGGAGGGAAACAACATCCCTGGCTGAACGTGCGACTTGATTCAGTCCAGATATGGGGTACCGTGTCTGGTCTTCTTCACAGGGAACGATGGAGGGATCTCGCTCTCTCCAAGCATTTGTCGAAGGTCGATCTCGATGGTGCGACAAATGGCGTTCATGGGAGTGCCGGAGCTACGGGCTTCCAGCGGCGCCTCGGTGATTCTCCCGGTCTTTTCCAGGATCATGAACACGAATGAAATCGCCACACACAGCGGGATTGCGCGCCATGCCATTTCCTCAACCAATCCCGCCGGCAAGACGACGACGAAGAGCAGCAAGAACAATCGCGTGAAATAGGCATAGAAGGCGGGGAATACAGTGTTCTTGATACGCTCGGCTTTGCCCTGAAGATCGTGCATGATGTGCATCAATTCGATCAGCTTCTTGTGCTCGAACCCATCGAGCACACCCTCGCGTTTGAGGCGCTGCAGTTCCGATGTTTGAGCAGCTGCGATCTGTGTGGCCTTGTTCCTCTGATCAGCCAGTGCAATTAGCTCATCGGCGCTCAGAAATGCCTCGACCTGATCCCATTCATCCCGCTCTCGAAGCTGGACCCGAACGGCGTTTATGTACGCGAGGTGGCGATAGACGACTCGCCGGCGAACGTCCGCATCGAGTTCTTCGGCCACTGCGATGAACAGCGCCGCGAAGGAGCGCGACACGACCACGACCCCGCCCCAGATCTTACGAGCCTCCCACCAGCGGTCGTAGGCCGAGTTGTTTCGAAAGCCCAGGAAGATCGCCAAAGCCGCGCCGAGGAGCGTGATCGCGGCGGGTGTGACCGCGACCGCGGTCCATCCCAAGTGGTGGTAGCCGGCGTACACCGCCCCTGCCCACACGGCGCAAAAGAGGATGTCCCAAACATTTCTCCGGAGGATAGACCGGAGTTGGTCGATCAAGCGTTCGGGAAAGCGAAGGATCATGGTTGTCTCCACGAGGTTGGGACGGGGAATCTTGCCGTCCGACCTCAAGTGCAAGCTACGAGGGGATCTCCCCTAGGGATAATAGTCTCGACGCCCCTGCGAACCCCCTAACCCCTCCTGAGCCGCGACACTTCCGTAGAATGTGGTTCCTAGATTCCGGATCGAGCAAGGAAGGAGGCAACGGAGGGGGACGGGGAGGGAAAGGGGAATCTTTTTACCTCGGCGGGTACGCCTGGCGCGGGCCCGGTGAGCCTGAGGGGATACCAGCCGTGGGTTTGGGCGAACTGATCGCTGGGGATGGGCTCCGGATCGGTAGGATCGAATTTGGGTGATTTGTCGAGGTCGAGCGGGAGGAACTCCGGGGCGGCCTTTTCTGCTTCCCCACCATCGAGGCCCGTCTCGAGTTTACCCCTGGCTGGATGAAGGAGCGGGGGTGAGGTCGACTCACCGATGTGGGCGAGCATCCTTCCCCGGGAAGCCCATGCGAGCGCTTCAGACCGGTTCCCGGAGCCCAGGGACGAGCGGGTGCAACCCGCCTAAAGGGGGGATCTTTCGCGGAAGTGATGGAGAGGGTCGGGTACAGGAGCTAGGCAGCTCCTACACCTTCCGAACGATCACTTTTCCTTCTGGAATCGTGAGATACCAGATCTTCTCGGTGATCACGGACTCGACCGGGTAAAGCAAACCACCCTGGGAGAAGATGTCGCCCAGACGCACTGCAACAGTGGTTCGATCTTCTCCCCGCCACTGGTTGTCGGGGTTCTCGGCGAAGCCCAGCCCCTGCCCGATTTGAGCGGCCAGGGAAACATGACCTCCGCCATAGACGTCGATAACGGCCTCGGTGGGGTCGTCATTCGCCGAGAGGCTGTACATACCGGGATAGGGAGTGTCACTCAAGAACTCGCCCAGGGTTTCCCTATAGAGAACAGTGTCTTCGGTGAGCCCGTGGGCCTCCATCAGCTCTTGAAGTTCTTTCTTCATCTTTCCTTCACCGGAACGGAACGGGTTTACGCGCTTGGGATCATTTGTGTTTCTGACTAAACTACTCCAACTCCTTCGGCAGCTCCTCGGACCCTCCATCCTCGGCCCGTTTGGCGATGCGGGCAAGATCCACTCCGGTAGCGTTCTTGATCTGCTCCATCATCACGACGGCGCTATTGGTGATGTTCTTGACGTAACCGGGGATGCCACCGCCTTCCCCGCTGTCCAGGATCGTGAGGCGTTCCACGTTAAGGTTGTCAGCGACAGTCTGCGTAACCTTGTCCACGAGCTCGGGGTACATTCGGATCAAGAAGAGCTCCTGGGTGTCACCGTCTTCCCACTGGGCCCGCATGAGCTCCACGGCCTCGGCAGTGGCTTTCCCGTCTTCCAGGATCTTTGCGGCCAAGCCCTGGGCTTCCAGTTCCAGGGCCTCCTTTCGCGCACGGGCTGGGATGAGGGTATTGGCCTCTTCCCGGTTCTTGGCACGGGCCACTCTCTTCTCCTCGGCATCAACCTCGGCCTCTATACGGGCGATCCTACCCGCAACGGCTGCCCTCTCCTCGGCCTCGTTTGCCTTTGCTAGAAGTTGTGCCTGTTCAACAGCGAGAGCGTTCTCTTTCTGGATGATCTCCATCTGCGAGGCAATCTCGGCGTCTCGGCCTTTCATCTTCTGTTCTGCGGCAACTACCCGAGCGTCGGCGTCCGACTCGGCCTCAGCAATCTTCGCATCGCGTCGGACCTGAGCGTTTCGCTGACGTCCAATGGCCTCCAGGTAGCCGTGCTCATCGGAGATGTCGTGGATCTGGAAGAAATCCAAGACGATCCCGAGCTGGGCCAACTCGGACTGTGCTTGGTCCTTTACCTCTTTCGCCAACTCGAGGCGCCGGGCGTTGGCGTCTTCAGGACTCACTCTCGCGATGACGCCTCGAAGGGCTCCCTCAAGAACCTGCTGGGCCGTTTTGTCCACGGCCTCGGAGCCCTTGCCGAGAAACCGCTCGATGGCGTTTTCCAATCCCGCTTCCTCACGGCCAGCAAGCTTCACGTTGGCCCGACCCTCGATCTCCACCGGGATCATCCCTGCACAAAGGGCTTTGTGCGGGCGAACGTCGATGGTACGTGTATTCAGGGAGAGCCGCCTGACCGACTCGAGGAAAGGCCACTTGAACCCTCTCCCACCCCGGATCACCCTGTACCCGACGGTGGTGCCATCGGCAGCTTTCCGTTTCCGCCCCGAGAGGATCAGCACCTCGTTGGGGTGGCAAATCACGATGTTTGCCTTGATGAAAACGAAGAACAGAAAGATGGCGAGGGCTCCGAGCCCTATCGCGATTCCTACCATCTGCGCCTGGTCCATGGCCCCTTTTCCTCTCTAGCCTCGAATCGTGCGCCTACACGTTGTAGTAAAGGGAGAATTCACCTGGGTGCGGACGGAGACGAATGAAGTCGATCTCATCTCGCCGCTTCAGGTCAATCCACGTATCAATAAGATCCTGTGGGAACACGCCGCCCTCGGTGAGGAACTCGTGATCCTCTTCCAGGGCATCGATGGCTTCTTCCAGGGCGGCCGGTGTCCTCTCTATTTCCTGGCCCCGGTTGGACTCGGCCAGGGCATAGATATCCTCGTCTACGGGATCGGGGGGAATGGTTCCTTTCTGGATCCCGTCCAAGCCTGCCATGAGAATGGCGGCGAAGGTCAGATAGGGATTGCCAGAAGAATCCGGGGTTCTGAACTCGATCCGAGTCGTTTTCGGGTTCCCCGATGCCAGGGGCACCCGGACGCAGGCGCTCCGATTCCGCATGGAGTAGAGGAGGTTCATCGGGGCTTCGTAGCCCGGGACCAACCTTCGGTAGGAGTTGGTCGTAGGGGAGCAGATCGCACACAGAGCAGGAGCGTGAGCCAGGATTCCCCCGATGTAGTTCAAGGCCAGTTGACTCAAATCCCCGTATCCGCCCGATGAGAAGAAGAGATTCTCTCCCTGCCGTCCAAGACTCATGTTCACGTGCATCCCGGAGCCGTTTTCGTGAAGCAACGGCTTGGGCATGAAGGTGACGCTCTTTCCGAACCGCGCCCCCACGTTCCTCACCACGTACTTGTACTTGATAGCGGCGTCGGCCTGGTGAAGGAGGGGACCGAACTGGAACCCGATCTCACATTGCCCGGCGGCTCCTACCTCATGGTGGTGAAGCTCCGTCTGGATCCCTGTGGACTTCAGCACATTGGAGATCTTGGATCGCAGGTTGTTGTACTGGTCCAAGGGTGGAGCTGCAAAGTAAGCATGCTTTTGAGAGGTCTGGTGCCCGAGATTGGGCTTCTCACCCTCTTGCCCCGTGCTCCAGAACGCGGCCTCGCTGTTCAGGAAGTAATACCCGTGCTGGGTTTCCTGGCCGAATCGTACATCGTCGAAGATGAAGAATTCGATTTCCGGACCGAAGAAGGCATCGTCGGCAATGCCCAAGGATTGGATGAGTTTTCCAGCCTTTCGCGCCACGCCCCTTGGATCCCGGCTATAGGGCTGGTAGCCGTTGGGATCGATGATGTCGCAGAACACCGAGAGGGCCGCATCGTCGAAGAAGGGATCCTTGAAAACGGAGGAAGGGTCGGGGAGAAGAATCATGTCGCTTTCGCTGATCTTTTGAAAACCCCGAACAGAGGAACCGTCGAAGTTCAGCCCTCTCTGAAACGTGCCTTCATCCACAACCTCAGTGGGCATCGTGAGATGCTGAAGTTGCCCAAAAAGATCGACGAACTTCAGATCCAGGAACCGGATCTCCTCGTCTTTGATCCGCTGCAGAATCTTCCGGGTGCTACTGGGCTCTTTGCTCATTGCACCCCCTAAAGTGCCCGAGGACCACGTTCGCCGGTCCAGATCTTGACCACTTCGCTGATCTCGGTGACGAAGATGTGTCCCCAACCACCGGTCTCTTTGGCTCCCCTCGTAATGGCTTCGATGGCGCGCTCCACCAGAGCGTCCTTTACGGCCACTTCCACCCGAACTCGCCGAAAGAGTGTGACTTCACGGCGAACCCCCCGGAACATCTGCTGCTCCGTCTTCGGGGCGGTCCCCATGACCGTGGTGGCGGTCAGCTTTTGAAAATCCGCATCGAACAGCGCGTCCTTGACAGCTGGCAGCTGTTCAGGGCGGATGACGGCGACGACCATCTTCATGAGTTGATCCTCCCCGTTATTCCGCAGTGAAGATCTGGAAGCCGCTGTACGACTCCAGACCGTGCTCGTCGAGATCCAGGCCCCTGAGCTCCGTCTCTCTGGACACTCTCAAACCCACCACTGCCTGGATTCCCTTGAACACGATGAACATGGAACCGGCGGTGAAGGTGAGGCAGGCCGCCAAGCCCAGTGTCTGGATGCCGAGCTGGCCGAAGCCACCGCCAAAGAACAGGCCATCGGAGGGAGCGCCGAACCCGGCTTGCCCGAAGATGCCCACGGCCAGAGTGCCCCATATGCCCACGAGGCCGTGGACAGGAAAGGCCCCCACTGGATCGTCGATTCTAATGCGGTTCAACCAGTCGATGCCGAAGACGACCAACACGCCACCGATCAGCCCGATCCAGATGGATGACCCGAGGCCCACCACGGCACATGGGGCCGTGATGGCCACCAGTCCGGCAAGGGCGCCGTTCAGGGCAAGGGTCAGATCGGGCTTACCCCACTTCACCCAGGCGGTGATGAGTCCTGCCAGGGCTCCGGTTGCCGGGGCCAATGTCGTGTTGGCTGCCACGCGGGCCACCACGTCCGGCTCCCCGAATCCCAGGGTTGATCCAGCGTTGAAGCCGTACCAGCCGAACCAGAGGATGAAGACCCCGATGGTGGCCAGGGGAAGGCTGTGGCCGGCGATGACGTTGGGAGTGCCGTTCTCGTTGAATCGCCCGATTCGGGGCCCCAGAAGCCATGCCCCCACCAGGGCGCTGATTCCGCCAACGGCGTGGACGACTGTGGACCCTGCGAAGTCATGGAAACCCAACCCGCTGAGCCAACCCCCACCCCAAACCCAGTGACCCACCACCGGGTATATGAAAGCCGAGATGATAAAGGAGTAGGCCAGGTAGGCCACGAACTTCATCCGCTCGGCGACGGCCCCAGCTACGATGGTGGCGGCCGCACCGGCAAAGACCACCTGGAAAAGCCAGAAGGCCTCTACTGGCACTCCTTCCACCGGGGAGCTCACCCCGAAGAGGAACCACCCTTCGGTCCCCACAAGGAGCCCCTCGGTCCCATACATGATGGCGTAGCCGAAGATGAAGTAGCCGAGGGCGGCGAAGGAGAAATCCAGGACATTCTTGGTGAGGACATTGGCTGCGTTCTTGGTGCGAACGAGGCCAGCCTCCAGCATCCCGAAGCCCGCCTGCATAAAGAAGACAAGGAAGGCGGCAAAGAGGATCCAGAAGGTGTCCAAACCGTTGAACACGGGGTCTGCTTGCATGGCAGTCCTCGATCAGGAAACGGTTCTCTATGAAGATTCTGGCGAGGCCAAGGGTCAATCTATGTGGGTTTCTCAGGCAATCAAGTAGTGGAAAGTCACCAAGATGATGCCTGATTCCTTGAGCTGACCATGCGGCTCAGTCGCCGGACTCATCGCTTAAATATTTGACCAGGATCACCACGTTCCTGTCCGTCCGCCGGTTGTAGGAGACTTCATCCATCATGTTCCTGACAAGGTGGATTCCGAGGCCACCGACTTCCCTTTCATCGATAGACAAACCCGTGTTCGGGGGGACGCCGGCGAACGGGTTGAATGGGACCCCGTCGTCTGAGATGGTCACAGAGAGGCGGTCGTTAGACAACTCGAATCTCACGTCGATGTCGTGGTCTTCGTCATCAGGGAACGCGTACGAAACGATGTTGTTTAGAAGTTCGTCCAGCACCACGTTCACCGATCGTGTCACAGGCACTGCCACCCCCTCAGCCTCGGCAAACTCGTCGAACGCTTGGTTGGCCCGACCGATCTCCTGCAAGCGGTTGGCGAGAACCAGATCAAGGGTCCGTAATTCACTGCCACCCGGCTTCCCGTAATAGGTCGTGGAAATGATCGTGATGTCGTCGGCTTGCTCCGCCTTGCCCTGGTAAGCTCGGACGTCAGCCAACGTGGCATGAACGGAGGCCTTCGGGTCTTCTGATTCCAGGGAGGAGAGGACGTGAACGAGTCGGGGCTCTTCGTATAGCTCCTGAACCTCGTTCATGGCTTCGGTGACACCGTCCGTGTAGGCGAAGAGCTGGTCTCCAGTCCCGAGGGAGAATACGTCCTCGGCGAAGACCATGTCCTCTAGGGCCCCGATAACCGGGCCGTGGCGTTGATCCAGGCGGATCAACTCCCCGTCGCTGCGGCGGACATAAGGTGGATTGTGCCCCGCGTTGGTGTAGCGGAACTCTCCCGAATTCAAGTCGAGAATCGCCAGGAAGATGGTGACGAACATGCTGGCGTCATTGTTCCGGCTGATTTCGTTGTTGACATGGGTAAGGATGCTGGCCGGGGAATAATCGTTGGATGCACGTGATTTGATCAGGGTTTTGGTCACAGCCATAAACAGGGCTGCCGGCACGCCCTTACCTGAGACATCGCCTATGCACACGCAGTAATGATCGTCATCCATGAGGAAGAAGTCGTAGAAGTCCCCTCCAACTTCCCGGGCCGGCTCAAGGGCAGCGAACACATCGAACTCTCCTCGCCTGGGGAACGCAGGGAAGATTAGCGGGAGCATGCTCATCTGGATCTCCCGCCCAACGTTGAGTTCGTCCTCCATCCGTAACCGAGCCTTCTCGAGTTCGGCCTCCATCGCTTTTCGCACTGTGATGTCTCGGAAGATGGCAGTAAAGAAGTGCTTCCCGCCGACCTTCCAGTTCGCCAAGGACATCTCGACGGGGAATTCGTGCCCTTTGCGGTGCAAGCCCGCCAACTCTAGGGTTCCCCCGGCAACGCGACTCTCACCTGTGCGGATGACTCGTTCCATCCCGGCATTGTGTTGGTCCCGAAACCGCTCGGGAATGATGGTCGTTACCGGCTGCCCCAGGATCTCCTCTTCGCTCCATCCGAACATCTCCGTGGCGGCCCGGTTCCAACCCACCACCATGGAGTCGGAATCCGCAGAGATTACAGCGTCGTTCGCCGTCTCGGTGACGGAACGGAACCGCTGCTCGGCTTCCTTGCGCTCAGTGATGTCTCGCTTGATTGCTACGAAATTGGTGATCTCCAGATCGATGTCACACACGGGGGTTATCGTCATCTCCTCCGTGTAGAGGGAACCATCCTTCCTCTTGTTGACGACCTCGCCGCTCCAGACGTGTCCGGAGGTGATGGCTTCCCACATCTGCCTGTAAAAGGCATCGTCGTGGACACCGGATTTGAGAACCCTCGGGTTCTGTCCGACTGCCTCGTCTCGGGAATACCCTGTCAACTCACAGAACGCCGAGTTAACCCAGACCAGGGTCCCCTCCGTGTCCGTGATCCCGATTCCATCCGCCGCGGCCTCGAGGGCCGTCGATTGCATATTCAGGACCACTTCGGCACGCTTTCGAGCGGTGATGTCGATTCCTACGGTGAGGATTTCCTTGAGGGTACCGTCCTCGTTCGAGATGGGCTTGTTCCGCCAGGCCATCCAAAGTCGGTCGCCATCCTTGGTGATGTTCTCGTTCTCGTTGCTCTCGAACTTCCGGGGGTACTCTTGGATCTCAGTCGTCATGGCCGTTAGGCTGCGACCGGTAGATTCCTCCTCAGGAACGATGGTCCCCAGGATGGGTTTTCCGATGATCTCCTCTCGGGAGAATCCGAACAGCTGAAGCCCGAAGTCATTCAGGAAGGTCACCCTCCCGTCGGGATCCCAGCGTAGGATCACACTGTTGACGTTTTCCAGCTCTTCGTTGGCGTTTTGAAGTTTACCGATTGCCTTCTCCAACTCGGAGTGGGCCTCCGCCATGCGCACGCGGTTCCTGAGAAAGAGCCCCGTGAGAGCGAGGACCAGAACGACACTGACCAGGGAGCTGATAAGAGCGGAACGTCGAAGCTGCAGAACCGACAGATAGGCTTCGGCGACGTCCATCTCCGTGGTAATGCCGATCCCGTTGGTTTCGTCCCAGGTCCAGGCTCCAACGACCGGGACACCTCGATAGTCGTTGTAGCCATCGAGGTTCGTACCAGGTCCCATAGAGATGGCCCGCTCGGCCATGAAGGTCAGGGGTTGATCGGAACGGGGAAGGGTGGGCTGGAAGCCCTCGGTCAGATTCCCTCCCGGATCACGGATTTGGATGTTCAGGATTCCGCGTTCAACTTCCGAGATGAGCCCCAACTCGCGCAGCTGGTCATCGAACCGACTCTCGCTGATGAGACGTCCACTTCGGTCAAATGCGTAGCTCTCTCCTGATTCGCCAATCCGACCGCGCTGAAGAATCTGTGTGAAAGTCCTTTGCGGGTCGACAAGGAGGACCAGCGCGGCCAGCACAGCACCACCGTCCTCCCTGATGGCCGTGCCAATCAGGATGGTGGGCTCGGACTGTGTTCCGTCTTGAAGGAGAAGGGTGCGCGGCAGCTCGATGGCAGCGTATCGGGGAGCCGACATCACGTCGGTCAGGAATTCCTCCGGGACCACGGACAGGGCTCCCAGGGCAATAGCTTCGGGATCGTGGCTTACGAGGACGAGCCCATCCTGGGCCAGCACGAGATAGCCCTGATACCCCATGCCCAAGGCGAACTCGTCCAACTGGAGCTGAAGGTCAGTCCGGGCAGAAGCCCTCACCCCTGTTCCCAGTCCTGACCCGTCGTCCACGAGCACTCGGACATCTTCCCGGACATCCACGTGGCCGGCCCACACCTGAGCTTCGACTTCCCTTTCGCTGAACCAATGCTGGACAGAGCCCGTGGTAGCCTGGAGGACCGTGGATAGAGCGTTTTCGGTGTCGGTTTGCATCTGGCCTTCGATGCGGGCCTGGTTCCACCACGAAAGGAGGATCACGCCAGAGACAGCCACTCCGGCAGCCATGAGAAGGGGCCATGCTGTGTGGGCGCCGAGACCTGACCTACTCCTCTTGGTCTCACGCCCGGTATCATTTGACATCAGCGTGGCCTCCACGGCTCGGTGATGACTTGAGATGTGAGACGGATTACACCGCCTCGTGAACGGGACCGGGGTCCGGGGTCCGGGGTCCGGGGCCGTTGGCCACTACTAGCGGAGGGGCCAACCGTTTCACCAGTCCACCTATTCCATCGGGAAGCGAATTGTTACTCTAATCATTCAGGGTCAAGTGCACCAATGGGGTCGAGAACCAGGTCAGGGACCCTGGGGCACCACTGCCAGGGTTTACCCCAGTTTCATTGTTGCGTTGGAACCCTATGATCCCATCGAACACTCTTGTCTGCTTGGGGCAACCAACGGAGGAAACACTTGGAGATTCATGATCGCGCCGCAGGTGGGGTGACCATCGTTCAGTTGGACGGGAACCTCGACACCAACACCGCCCCGGATGCCCAGGTTCACTTCGATGGATTGGCCAATGGGGGTCAGACCAGAATCGTCGTGGACTTTGGCTCCCTGAACTACATCAGTAGTGCCGGTCTCAGAGTCCTGCTGGCTACGGCGAAGAAGCTGAAGGGCATGGGGGGCCAGTTGAGGATGTTCGGGCTGAACGACACCGTGCATGAGGTCTTCGAGATCTCTGGCTTCAGCACCATCTTTTCGGTGTTCACCACCGAGGCCGAGGCTCTGGAGGGCTTCTGACTTCCACGAGGGGGTCCTCACCGGACCCCGCCGAGTCTGAGAAAGGGGTGATCCTGGAGGAATCCCCTTTCCGTGCTCGTTGGGACCTCCTCATCGCTATCCTGGTGGTTGTGACGGGTCTGGTCATCCCCTTCCAGGTGGCATTTGTGCGGAATGTGGGAGTGTGGGGCAGTATCCTGGTCTATGTACTGGATCTGTTCTTCTTCCTCGACATCCGGTTCAACTCCCGCACCACCTTTCGGGAGCACGGTTTGGAGGTGCGAGACCCCAACCGTATCGCGAGGCGCTATCGGAGGGGCATGCTCCCTTGGGATCTGCTATCCACTATTCCCTTCGACCTTCTTCTCCTTCCCTGGGCCCATCTGGTCCTAGGGGGACTTCCCGTTGTTCTCCTTCTGAGGCTCCTCCGGCTGGGTAGGGTGATTCGGCTTCAGGTCATCCTCAGGCGATGGCAGCGGTCCAGGTCCACGAACACAGGCTATGTGCGAATCACACGCCTTCTCATGGTCGTGTTCCTCCTGGTCCACTGGGTGGCTTGTGGCTGGTTTGCCATAGCGGTGGTTGAAGGGCTGTCGGCCGATTCCTGGGTTGCCCGGGCCGGCTTGGCCGACCTTGGAATCGGGCAGCAATACTTGCGATCCGTGTACTGGAGCTTCGTGACCACCACCACGGTGGGTTACGGGGATATTGTCCCCATTGGAACCCTGGAAACCGCGTTCGCCATCGTGGTAATGGTGGTAGGGGCATCCATGTATGCCCTCATCATCGGAAGCATCGCTTCATTGGTCAGCAGCATCGATTCGTCCAAAGCGGCATTCTGGAACCGAGTGGAGAGTGTGAACCAGTACCTCCGGGGACGGGGCCTGCCCCCTGATCTCACGGAACAGATCCAGAACTACTACGACTATATCTGGGACCGCTATCGGGGCGTCAGCGCGCCGGCGCTTCTGAAGGATCTTCCCGAGCCTATCCGCTTGGAGGTGCTTTTCCATCTTACCAAGGAACTCATAGAGGAAGTGCCCCTCTTCCGCCACACGGGCCCAGCCCTACGGAACGCCCTTCTCATGTCTTTGGAACCCCAGGTCCATGTCCCCGGGAGCTATGTGGTCAGGGAGGGGGAGCGGGCAAACGGAATCTACTTTGTAAGTCGGGGGACGTTGGAGATCACGGCAGGTCCCGAGAGTACCAGCCATGGCACGTTGGAGCCCGGCGACTATTTCGGAGATCTCTCCCTTCTTCTTGGGGAGCGACGGACCGCATCCGTTCGGGCTCTGGCCTATTCCGACGTGTTCCTATTGCCGTCTCATGAGTTCGACCGACTGAAGGCGGAATACGATGAGTTTAAGGAAGTCTTGAAGGTGATCTCCTCGGAGAAAACAGAGAAGATGGCTGAGCTGGTCATCGAAGGTGTCATCCTTTAGGTAACCCAATGCAGATCGTAATCGGAGATGGGCTTACCCGGGGCATGTTGAGCCCGGAGAAACAGTTCCAGGGGGTCCAGGCGAACCTCGGGATTCGGGAAATCGGACGACTGATGGGCGCCGGGCGCTCCTTCGGGACGGGACCCATTCCGACCTTCCTCCGGCAGGTTGCCGATGCAGGGCCCCAAGGGCCCAAACTCATCCTTCTCAAGGACGAACCCGGTGCAGCCGCCGGAGGCACGGAGGCAAGCCGGGAGCTGGCCTTGGTCATGTCGGAATGGGTGGAATCGCTGGAGGAGGTGGCTGATGGTGCCCGGGTCGTCGAATGCCCGAGGAATCAGATTTCGTGGCGGGACCTGGTTGAGAACATCAGTGAGATCTCGGGACTGGATCTCGCCCGGGTGGAAACCGGGGACGCATCCCTCTCCTTCCTGGTTCTGGGTTGTCATACGGAGAAGCGCATCCAAGCGCTGGCCACGTTTCTCCGCAACGTCCTGGGATTTCCTCGGGTGGCCGTGTGTTCTCACTTGGTGGGAAGCAACACCCAGGAAGCCCACTTCGCCACCTTGAGGCACAACCTCCCTCTCTCTGGGGTGCAGGTGCTCCTTGACCTCTCGGAGGCGCTCCGGTGGGTAGGAGTCGAACACGACACCACGGTGGCCTCCTCGGTTGGGCCGTGCCAGATCGATCCACCGGAGGCTAGGGAGGCGCTCTCGGAAGAAGCCACGCGCATCATCCAGCTCATCTGCATGCACTGGAGTCGAGCGTGTCTTCGGCCCCTGGCTGGCGGATACAGTGGCAGCCTTCTCTTTCTGGCCGATGGATGGAAAGGGGGTGCCCGAACTGAACCTGTGGTGGTGAAGATCGATGACTTCGGGCAGATGAGGAGGGAGATCGACGGGTACCACCAGGTTAAGGATTTCTTTGGCAAACACGTGCCCACTTTCGGCTATCCCGTCACCGTGCATGACTCCCTAGGCGTGGGAATGGAGTTGGCCGCGATGGAAGGTCGACCCACAACGCTCCAGGACCATTTCGAGTGGGCTGAAGACGAGGTGACCACCGCCCGGTTCTTCCAGCTCCTGGACAAGACCCTGGAGCTGGTTTCGGAGAAGCTCTACGCCAACACCCGGGAACGGACCGCGGTGGTACCGTTCCGGGCCTTTGGCCTCCACGTGGAGCAACAGGGGCAATACCTCCGCCGGAATGGCGAAGTCATCCTTGAGTACATGAGAGAGTTCGGCGTCGCATCCGATGCACCGGATCTGGACCAACTCCTGGCCCTCCTTCGCCTGGTGACTCGAAACGAGGACTCCCTGGAAACGGAGGTTTGCATCCAGCATGGGGACCTGAACTTCGCCAACGTCATCTGCGACGAGGGTGGTAACGTCTGGTTCATCGACTGGACGCACACCGGGTTGTACCCCATCGAGTTGGACTTCTGCAAGCTGGAAAACGACGTGAGATTCGTCATGAGCAAGGCCTTCGAAATGGAGGACCTGCCCCGCTTGAGGAAGTTCGGAGACTACCTCCTCAGTCAGCGGGTCCCGGCTGAGGTGGACGAACTTCCTGACCACCTCCAGTTCGCTAAATGGGACCTACGCTTCCGGAAGATGCTCGGGGCGGTGAGGAGGATCAGGAAGGCTTGTTTCGCCCTGAAGGAGAGCGATGGCTGGCTCGTGTATCGGGTGGGGATGCTTCGGTATGCCACCCACAACCTGAGCTTCGACAAGCGTCGGGAAAGGGGGGAGTGCAGCGAGGTTCAGCTGATCTTCGCTTACCATTTTGTGGAGGCCCTCCTTCTGGACCTCGTTTCCGACGACTTTCACCTGAAGATTCGGGCCGAGCGACCGGCATCCTACCCGCCGAGGCAGCGCATCTCTATCGACCAGGCCCCATGGCTCGTGGACTGCGAGGAGTATGACCCGCCGTATCATGTGGATCCGGAAGTCCTGGAGCAGGATAGAACCGAGGTAGATGGAGGCTGGGCAGATCCCGAGGACCTGACGGGTATGGCGGAGGTCCTCGAGACCAGAGAGGCCAAGTTCAGAGACGACGATGGGTTACCGCTCAACCCCCGAGGCCGTACAGGGATCGCTGGGCGGGGACTGCTGGGCCTCTGGGGCCCGAACCTCTCGATCGCTGCCGTAGTTGTTCGGGAGAGTACGGTCACTGGAGCGCCCGAGATTCTCTTGGGAGCCGCTGCCGAGTCCCAAGCCCTCGATCTTCCCAAAGGGTTCCTCTTGCCTGAGGAGAAAGCGGAGATCGGGCTCCGAAGGGTCCTTCAGGCCGAAACGGGGTGGATAAACTCGGTTGTGGGCGAGGTTGTCTCGGAGGGGTACGTCTACGACGCTCGACAGACGGATCACGCTTGGGTCGAGAGCCGGGCTTACCTTGTCACGGCCAATGCAGGGGAGGCGCCGGATCTGTTCAACCCCACCGAACACTTTGAGGAAGTGGGATGGTGGCCCCTAGATCCCGAGACAGTACACCGCATTCCGTCTGGCCAGGCGTCCATGATTCACGGGGCTTTGGAGAAGATGAAAGAGGCCGGGCGGTTGGATAGAGACCTGGCGGACCGCCTACTCGCGACGACAGGCTGAGGGAATGGAACCGAACACTTTGGAGCGGCGCTGCCTGGATCGGATGCTGGAAGGGCACTCTTTCGTCTGGGGAGACCCCGGTGACCTGGAAGCGTGGATGGAGTTCAGTCTCCATGCTGTGCTTTCAGCTGCCGCTCGGGTGCGGGACTTGCGCCACGCCGTGGGAATCGACGCAAAGTTCAAAGCCGACGGGTCGCCAGCAACCGAACTGGAAAGGGAGATCGAGGATCGGGTGCGGGACGACCTTTCCCAGTTCGCACCGGATGCCCGGATGGTTGGCGAAGAGACTGGCGGTGAGATGGGGTCGTCGGGTTTCTCCGTAGCTATCGACCCGATCGACGGCACCTGGGCCTTTCTCAGCCAGACCGAGAGCCACACGGTTACCATCAATGTGTTCCAAGACAAGGTGCCGGTGATCGGAGTGGTCGCCAACCCGGCCACAGGAGAAGTGGCCTACCACGGTCCCAAAGGGCCACCACGGCTCGTGCGTTTTGGATTCCTCGGCCGACCGGCCCAGGCGACCAACCTTCCGCTACGACCTCCCCCGGAGAAGACCCTGGTCCACCTGCATCCGAACCCGAGTGCTGGTGCGATGGCCGCAGGATTCTACCGGGCCTGGGAGGAAGGAGTGGTCCAGATGGTGCGGAGTCCGGGAGGGTCTCCTGCCTGGGCTCTAGTAGAAGCCGCCAAAGGGCATTTCATTTACGTCAACCGGTGGAATCGGCGGACCGCTGAGCCCTGGGACCTCGTAGGGGGGGTGGAAATCGTACGTAGGGCCGGTGGAGAGGTCGTGGACCTGCAAGGGAAACCCGTCGACACGCTTTCTCACAGCGGACCCTTTGTGGCGGGGCTTTCCGAGGCGGGCCGGGCCACTGTGTCCAGGATCGCCCGGGCCGAACTGGAGACAGGATCGTGAGTCCGGCAATTCAGCTTCGGCACCGGGGGAATCTGATCAACCAACTCCGGATCCTTGGAATAGGATTGGTCTTCCTCCTGGGCCTGGGAGCATTCTTCTCCGGTGTAGGGACCACCGGCGTAACCGATCCACAGGATCAACGCTTCCTGGCCTGGCTCTATCAAACTGCGGGGCTATTTGTATTTGGTGGACTGGATCTAGGGGCTCCCACGGGAGGCGGCTTGCTGGGCCGGGCATCGCTCTGGATCGCGTACTTTCTGGCCCCCCTCATCACCACCACAGCGGTGGTGGAGGCTCTTCTTCGTTTGGTCAGACCGGACTGGCTTCAGCGCCGAGCACTCAAGGACCACATCATTTTGGCTGGGACTGGACGTGTCGGATTGGCTTACCTGGAGGCTATCAGATCGGTTGAACCCAACCGGACCGTCGCACTGGTGGATTCGGGGGAGGGTTTGGCCACCGAGGCGGAGGTCCTCAAGCTTGGGCGGACCGAGATTCTGCGTGGTGATATCCGTCGTCCGGGTACGCTGGATGCCCTTCGCCTCGATCGGGCAGATCGAATGATCGTCCTTACGGACGACGACATGGCGAACCTGGATATGGCATGGGGAGGAAAGGAAAGGGCCCCTGATCTCCCCATCGCCGTCCACGTGGCGGACCTCACGCTCCTGCGGCCGGTGAATCGAATCATCCGTGATCAGCGACGACCGGAAGGTTCCTCTTCCCCTCTCATATTCAACACCGCTCGCATCGCCGCCCTCAATCTTTTCGACCAGCACCTGTACCCACACTTCCAGGAGACGGGTCAGCTCGATGTTCTGGTCATCGGAGGATTCGGTCGGTTCGGGCAGACCATCCTGGAACTATTGGGGGTGATGGCTGCGGAAGAGTTGGAGAGTGTAGTTGTCGTGGACCGGGATGCTGCTCGACAACTCCGTCAGTTCAGGGCAGATGTCCCCCTCGAGGCCTTAGAGTTCTCGACCGTGGACGGGGACCTGACGGATCCCGGGACCTGGAGCGAGGTGGAAAACATCCTCCGAGAATCAGGGGCCGAACCAGTCTACCTTCTGGCATCCCGGGAGGAGGTGGTGAACTTCCGGGCAGCAATGCTCCTGAGAGGACGCTCAGCTGAGCCGAGGGTGTTTGCCCGCTGCTTCCACCGAACCCGGTTCGCTGAATCCCTTGCTAGCCAACTTTCTTTCGACCTCCTCGTTTTCGAAGACGTCCTCCGGGATGCGCTGAAGGAACACTACGAGGGGCTGCGGGCGGTATAACGCTTCATTCCGTCTTCTGGCAAAGAGTCGACGCTCCGGCTCAAAGGCTCGGCTAGTTAGTTCCTGTCCGGAAACGGGGGTTTTGAGCAGAGTGAGGCTCGGATCCAGGTGGGGCAAGGACTTTCGGGAGGCGCAATCCTTTCGGATATGGGTGACAGGCCGC
>JBDHCH010000046.1:0-20156 GCA_039592115.1 Gemmatimonadota bacterium
CCCCCGCGGGAATGTCGGAGGGATCTTCACGAACTTCCAAAACTCGGATACCTACAACCGTGTGCTCGGGCTGGACGCGGATTATCGCTTCTGGGGAAGCAGCATCGTCCGAGGTTGGTGGGCGACGGGAGATGAAAAGGGAGGTCCCGAGTCGGGAGCCGATGCCGGTCATGGAGAAGTGATCCTCCAAAATGAGCTCTATGGGGTCACCGCCACTTACACCAGCGTCGGGGAAGGCTTCGATCCGGCGTTGGGCTTCGTGAGGAGGCGGGACATGGTGCGGATGGGAGGAGGGTTTTCCTGGCGACCCAGGTTCCCAAACAGCAGTTGGGCCCGGCAGTTCACCTTCAACCCCCACGGGTTCGTCATAGAAGGCCAGGATGGGAGGAGGCAATCCCAAGACTTCCGCATGGACCAGATCCTCACGACTCAGAGTGGGGACATGTTCATGATCGGGCTGACCCACCGCTGGGAGCGGTTGGAGGATGTGTTCCGGATCCGCCCCGATGTGGAGCTTCCCGCCGGGGACTACCCATTCAATTATGCCGGAGCCCTATTCCGAACCAACGACAGCCGGGAATTCTCGGCCCAGGCGGTGACCCACTTCGGAGAATACTGGAGCGGGGATTGGTTTCAGTACGGCGGCGCTTTGAACTGGAAGACGGGGCCACACCTGGAACTCACTGGCCTCATCGACCGGCGGGAAATCGATCTTCCGGTGGAGAATGGGGAGTTTTCCACCACGATCCTGGGCCTGGAGGTGCTGGGGGCGGTAAGTCGAAACCTGTTCGCGAACGCCCTCGTTCAGTTCGACAACGACTCCGAGGCGGTGCAGGCGAACATCCGCATCGATTGGATACACACCCCCGGGAGCGACCTCTTCCTGGTCCTGAACACCGGCTATTTCACCGGGGACCTCACCAGCCCCCACGATGAGCGTTGGCTGAATCGGGCCGGAGTGATCAAGCTCACCTACCTGAAGGCGTTCTGAAGCCCCGGGGCGGGTTTGCACCGGCGAGGTGCAGACCCGCCCTGAGGAACGTCTGCCCAAGCGGGGCGCGGGGCTTCCCTACACCAACTCCGGGTCGGTCAGGATCTCGACCAGGCTCGGTCCCGGATGGGCGATGGCTTCCGCCAGAGCCTCGTCCAGCTCCTCCTTGGTTTCCACCCTGATTCCCAGAGCCCCGCACAGATCCGCATACCTCGCGAAGTCGGGGTTCCGGAGATCGGTTTGCCACACATCCCAACTTCCGGATCTCTGCTCCTTGGAGATCTTCCCCAACTCCTGGTTGTTCAGGAGCACGTGGGTGATATCCATCCCGTACTTCACCGCGGTGGTGAGCTCGCCCATGTACTGGCCGAATCCCCCATCTCCGGAGACGGACACGACTTTCCTCCCGGTGAATGGAGACTCTTCCTCCTGCGTCGCCGCCCAGGCGCCCAGAGCCGCGGGGTATGCGAAACCGATGGAGCCGAGATACCCCGACATGAGCACGGATTGACCGGAACATTCGAAGTACCGGCCAAATGAGTAGGTGTTGTTCCCCACATCAACCGGGATGATGGCATCCTCCGGCACCTGCCGGGTCAGGGCCGCGAAGACTGCCGCGGAGTTCAGCCCTCTCTCACTCTCGTCTCCTTCCCGCCGAGCCTTCTCCTCCCGCCAGATTCTCCATCTCTCCGCCACCTCGGGCCGTTGATCTACCGATCCGGTGCCTCCCTCCAGGGCTGCCCGGAACGCGGCGACGGTGACTCCGATCTCCCCCCACACCGGCACGTCCACGCCATGGAACTTCCCCAAAACCATCGGATCGAAGTCGACCTGGATGGTGGGCTTCTTGGAGGTGATCCCAGTGTGGTTGCTGAAGCTGGCTCCCAGAACGAGGAGAGCGTCCGCCTCGTTCATGAACCAGGAAGCGATGGGGGTACCGCTCCGTCCCAAGACCCCACACCCCAGTGGGTGATGGTCGGGTATGAGACCCTTCCCCTTGAAGGTCGTGAGGACCGGGGCATTCAGCAGCTCAGCCAACCCGATCACCTCTGCCATCTGGAACCGAGACCCGTGACCCACGATGACGACCGGACGGCGAGCCTCCCTCAGGAGGGAAAGGGCCGCATCAACCGCCTCCGTTGGAGGCGAAATCTCCCTGTGGGGAAGCCTCCCGTCCGGTCCTCCAGGGGCGGATCCCTCAGGGGCAGCGAGATTCTGTACCTCATCCGGGAAGATGAGGTGGGACACTCCCCGGTTCAGAACAGCGCTCTTGCACGCGAGGTTCACCAGCTCGGCGTGCCTGCTCGTGTGCAGGACAGGTTGACTCCACTGGGCCACTTTGCCGAACGCTGCCTGGAGGTCGACCTCCTGGAAGGCACCGGGACCCAGGACCTGGGTGTCCACCTGCCCGGTCAGGGCCAGCACCGGAGACCGGTCGACATTGGCGTCCCAGAGGCCTGTGAGAAGATTGGTGGCGCCGGGCCCGGCGATCGAAAGGCAGGCCGCGGGACGGCCCGTCAGCTTTCCGTACGCCGAAGCGGCGAATGATGCCGCACCTTCGTGTCGGATTCCGTAATATCGCATCCGGCCCTTCGACTCCTGTATCCGGATCGCATCCGCCAACCCCAGGTTGGAGTGGCCCACCATTCCCCACACGTGTCGAATCCCCCAATTGGCCATGGTCTCGGCCATGAGGTCGGACACGGTGAGCTCATGGGCTTCTTCAGCGCGGAACCCCACATACACTCCATCTTCCCGGACCTCCACCGGGTAGGTCGGGACCCCATCGTCGAAGGACCCGGGAGACCTCCCGGTGGTGGGGTGAAAATCCCATCCGTGCCACGGACACCTGAGCCACCCCTCCTCGATGGATCCCTCCCCGAGGGGACCGCCCTGATGCGGACACCGGTTGTCCAGCGCCCCGTACTCCCCCTCATGGCGGGTCATACAGAGGGTGGCCTGGCGGCACGGCACGGCCTTTACCCTGCCCTCACCCAGCTCCCCTGGCTCGAGGACTTTCACCCAGGTGAAGCCCTCCTGGGACTTCGAAGCTCTACGTGGGTTCGGATTGGATGTGGGGTTGCTCATGGCTCCTCACAGGATCTACAAGGGATCCAACGCGGTGATTCTGAAACCCTCCTCCACCGGGAAAGGACAGTGGGAGGGCGGTCTCGGGCTCTCCCATGTACCTTTCGGATCGGCGGGTTGAAGAAGCACCGGCCGGAGTTCGTAATGGGAAGAAGACCTCCCGGATAAACCGGGTTCCCCTCTCCCCGGAGAGCATAGCATGAAAATGACTACGAGAACCATTGTACTCCTGCTCCTCCCGATCTTTCCCCTCCTCCAGGCCTGCGGGGGCGCCGGTGCCTGGGAGGGCACCGTCACCGACAGTGCCGGCGTGGCCATCGTCATGAACACGGCGACTCCAATGTGGCGCGCAGGTGATGAGTGGACCGTTACCGAGGATCTTCGCATCGGTACGGTGGCCGGGGAAGCCGAGTTCCAGTTCGGCCTCATCACAGGACTGGACGTCGGTCCCGACGGCACCGTGTACGTCCTCGATATGCAAGCCTCTGAGATCAGAGCCTTCGATGCGGCGGGGAATCACCTCCGATCCTTCGCCAGTGCTGGAGCCGGCCCGGGAGAGCTCAGTCAACAGGCGTTGGGCCTGTTCTTGGCTCCGGGAGGCGAGGTCCTGGCCATCGACCTGGGGAACCAGCGGGTGAACCGGTACGACCCGGACGGTGAGGCTATCGGGAGTTTCCGCCTGGATATCTCCGGTGGGGTCCCCGCGCGATGGGAACTGTCGGACGACGGGAGGCTCATGGCCCAGATCCGGGGCCTGGATGTTCCCGGGATGGCTGCCTTGGAGGAGGGAGACCCCATCGTGGTGTACGATACCACAGGGGCCGTGGTGGACACGCTCACGCTCCTCCCAAAAGGCCAGACCATCGAGGGCATCTCTGAGGAGGGCGTCAGCATGAGGGTATTCGCGGCCGAGCCCGTATGGGACCTGGACGCGGAGGGGATGATCTACACGGCCATGAACGACCAGTATCGGATCCTGGTCAATGCCCCCGATGGCACCCTCACCAGGATCATCCGCCGGGAGGTTGAGCGAAAACCGGTCGAGGAATCCGACCAGGCGGCCATCCTCAGAGCCATCCGGGCTCAGTATGAGCAGTTCGGCGTGCCGCCCCAGGCCATCGAGCAACTCATTCAGGGAATCGGTTTCGCGGAGGCTTATCCGGCCTTCGGCCAGATGTTCATCGGGCCGGGGGGGTACCTGTGGGTGCAGCGAATTCGGAGCGCACGAGATATGGCAGCGGGCGCCGAGGAGGAGGTGGAGTTCGATCCCCAGGACATCGGTTCTCCGGAATGGGAGATCTTCGATGTCGAAGGAAAGTACCTGGGCGTGGTGGCGCTGCCGGAGCGGTTCGCTCCCGGGGCCGTAGAGGGGGACGCCCTTTACGGCGTGTGGCGGGATGAATTCGACGTTCAATACATCATGCGGGTCCAGGTGAACATGCCCGCCGAATAGGCGGCCCAGACCGACCTCTCACGGTCACATCTCCCACCCGAGGTGTGAGGGTGGGCCAAAAGGAGCGGAGTTCGTCCCCCGGCGAGTTCCGCTCCTTTCCCATCCCCCACGGCAACCATTTCGCCGGTTCTTCCGTCAATACCTCTGTGGGACCGGCTTGACCAGAGTGCATACCGAGTTTGAGCGACTCCTGATCCTCTGGCGGCTTCTCAGCACCACCCCCATTCTGTCGGCACCCCTCAACGCCCAAGGAGAACGCGGTGTTACGTTTGCGTCCCCTGTTCCGGACAATTACCCGTGCCCCCGGGTTTTCCCTGGTGGTCATCCTGACACTTTCCGTGGGCATTGGCGCGAACACAGTGGTGTTCAGCGTGGTGGACGGAACGATCCTGAATCCCTTCCCCTACCCCGACGTGGATCGTCTGGTGGGCGTGGGGACCGTGTTTCCCCGCCTCAATCAGGAGTTGGGCTTCTGGGAGGTCCTCTCCCCCGCCGAGTACCAGGACATCGCCGACCAGAGCCGAACGCTTGAACGGGTCGTGGCCTGGGACATGGGGAACCGACAGATCACTGGGTCGGAGACCCCCGCCAACGTCTTCACGGCGTTCTGGTGGGGCGATGCGTTCGCGACCCTCGGAGTGAGCCCGGCGTTGGGAAGAGGATTCCTCCCCGAAGAAACCGAGCGGGGAGACGCGGTCGCCGTCATCAGCCACCGGCTGTGGGAAAGCCGCTTCGGTGCGGACCCGGCTGTGGTGGGCAGGGGAATTCAGGTGAATGGAGAGCCCTATACGCTGGTAGGGGTCATGCCACCTAGAACCCTGATCTACGGCACCGACCTCTGGATCCCCATGCCGATCGGGCCGGAAGTCTACGCTCGGAATCGCCGCCAGTTCCAGGTTCTGGCCCGCCTGGCCGATGGAGTGTCGCTCACCGAGGCCTCAACTGAGCTGGAAGGCATTGCCAGGAGGGTCGAAGGAGCCTTCGGACAGGAGTTCGAGGAGTACGTAGGCTGGCGACTGGTGGCCTCCACCTGGACTGAAATCAATGTCCGGACCATCCGCCCAGCTGCGCTGGTCCTCATGGGGGCTGTGGGCCTGGTCCTTCTCCTAGTGTGCGCCAACCTCGCCAACCTATTCCTGGCGAGGGCCTTGAAACGGCGAAGGGAGTTCGCCGTCCGATCAGCCCTCGGTGGCGGAAGAGGACGGATACTCCTCCAACTTCTCACCGAAAGCTCGGTGCTGGCGGCGCTGGGTGGGGTAGGTGGGATCGTCATGTCGATCTTCGGTCTTCGGGGCCTCCTCAGGGTCGTGGACGTGATGAGTCTTCCGCTGCCGGCCGAGCCGACAATGAACGGGCGGGTCCTCATATTCACCGCCGGGGTCTCCATCCTCACGGGCATTCTCTTCGGGCTGGTTCCGGGGCTTCAAGTGTCACGGCCAGATCTCCAGGGCACCCTCCAGTCCGAAAGCCGAGGAGCACGAGGGGGCCGACGGCGGAACCGAATCCAACGGACCCTGGTCGGGATCGAAACCGCGGTGGCACTCGCTCTCCTGATCGGCAGCGGACTCCTGGTCAACAGTCTCATCCGAATGCAGCGCGTGGATCCGGGATTCAACCCCGAAAGCGTGCTGACCATGCGGCTGACCCTCCCCTGGGAAGACTATGACATGGCCTCCATCATGGCCTTCTTCCAGGGCCTCGAAACCCGGGTGGAGGCCCTGCCGGGAGTCTCCTCCGCAAGCGTAGCAAGCCAATTCCCACCCAACGTATTCATGAACCGGCAGTTCACCCTGGATGGCGAGGCCTACGCCGAGGGCGGGACCCTACCCCAGGCATACCTGACCCTCGTCAGTCCCGGGTACTTCGAGGCCATGGAGATCCCCCTCATGGCGGGCCGGACTTTGACGGCGGCGGATCGCATGGGCAGCCTGGAGGCCGCGGTGGTAAACCAGGCAGCTGTCCGCCGGTTCTTCGGGGAGGAGGATCCCATCGGCCGACGCTTCCGACTCGGCGGCCCGGAGGAGGAGGGGGATTGGATCGAGGTCGTGGGGGTCGTGGGCAACACCCAGAACCGGGGGCTGGATGTCGCGCCCCAGCCGGAGATCTTCGGCAGCACCCATCAGGTCCCCGGGGGGAACCAGTTCTTCCTCCTGGTTCGGTCCCATGGAGAGCCCCGAGGCCTCCTTGGATCGATTCGCCAAACCGTTTCCTCCCTGGACCCGGACCAGCCCGTCTACTCCATCATGACCATGGAGGAGGCCTTGGCCTCCTCCATCGCCCCCAAGAGCATCGCTGCGGTGGCCCTCTCGCTCTTCGCCGCGTTCTCACTCCTGTTGGCCTCCGTCGGGATCTACTCCGTCGTAGCGTTCGGGGTGGCGGAGCGGACCGGAGAGATCGGGTTGCGGATGGCTCTTGGTGCAGAGACGGCGGCGGTACGGGGGTTGGTCATCAGACAAGCGCTGGTTCCCGTGGTGGTCGGCGCCCTGGTCGGAGTCGTTATGGCGTTCGGCCTTCACGGATTTCTTCAGGGCCTGCTGTTCCAGATTTCCGGAACCGATCCGCTGACGTTCGGCGGCGTGACGGCGCTACTCCTTGGGATCGGCTTCCTCGCGTCCTATCTGCCGGCCAGGCGAGCCAGCCGCCTCGACCCCGTTGAGGCATTGCGGGAGGAATAGGGGGAGAGCTGCGAGGATGGAGCATACCGGAAGGGCGGAGCCAGGGCTCGCCCTCCCGGCACTCGAGGAAGTGAAGTTCTCACCCGAGGAGGGCGTCTGTCCCTATAGCTTCCCCTTGCCACCCTCCGTCAGGAAATACATCCCCCCGTCCTCGTCGATCAGACCAGCCTCCGTCATCTCTCTGAGACTTCCACGGACTTTGAACAGAGGCTCTCCCATCGCCTTGGCGATGGCCTCAGGTGGTTGAGGGCCACCGCCCAGGGACTTGAGCAGGAACTTCCCGGTAATGGTCAGGACTCCATCAGGGTCGATGCAAGCCATTCGATTCTCCGCGCCTGAAGGTATTCATGCGCTTGGCGCACGTTCCAGGTTTCAGGGGCCCGGGCGGGCCCAGGGCCTCATAGGTCTTTCTTGCAGAAGTACCAGTCTTTGCATTCCAGGCCCTCGTCCCCAGCCCTCTCTTCCGCCGCCTCCATCGTCTTCGGAGGAGGCATGATCACCTGCTGGCCGGGCTCCCAGTTGGCCGGAGTCGCCACATCGTGGGCGTCAGTGGTCTGCATGGCCCTGACCACTCGGAGAATCTCCTGCATGTTCCGACCGGTGGTGAGGGGATAATAGATGATGGCCCGAACGACCTGTTTGTCATCGATGATGAAGACGGCACGAGATGTCTCAGTCTTGCTCTCTCCAGGGTTGATCATCCCGTAGAGCGTGGCCACCTCCTTGTTCAGATCGGCGATGATGGGGAAGCTGATCTCCACCCCCATCTTCTCCTTGACGTTTCGGGCCCACGCGATGTGAGAGTAGACGCTGTCCACGCTGAGGCCCATGAGTTCACAATTCATCTCACGGAGCTCGGGATGGATCTCGGCGAACGCGATGAATTCGGTCGTGCAGACGGGGGTGAAGTCCGCAGGGTGGGAGAAGAGGATCAGCCATGATCCGCTGAAGTCCTCCAGTTTCAGCGTGCCGAAGGTGGTGGCGGCGGTGAACTGGGGGGCCGGATCCCCGATGCGGGGAAGGCCGACGGGGGCCTGCACCTTGGGCGTGTCTTCCATGGAGTGCCTCCTGTATCGGTTCAGTCTTCTTGGGGGCGAATGATTCCGGTTCTCCAGGCCAGAACCCGGATAATCTAGCACCCCACCTTGGACCATGCAGGACGGAGGTGGTGCGGGATCGGGTGCAAGATCCAGGGTGTTGAAGAAGTGGGGCGAGCCGTCAGCGAACCTCGTTCCCCGCGATGAATACCTTCTCCAACGTCCTGGTGGCGGTGATGTCTTCCAGGGGGTTCGATCCGATGACGAGGAGGTCCGCCCATCGGCCCGGCTCGAGCGTTCCCACGTCGGACGTTCCCAGGCAGGACGCAGCCACTCGGGTGGCGCTGGCGAGAGCCTCCTCCGGAGTCATCCCAGCCTCGACCATGAGCTCCAGCTCGAGATGCTGGAAGTAACCCGGGAACCGTCCCGGAGGCCCTGCGTCGGTGCCGAAGGCGATGGCAACGCCCGCTTCGGAGAGGCGCTTCAGATTCCTCTGCGCTTGACCGAGGCCCGTTCGGTAGCTAGCAGCGGCGGCACTCTCCCTCATTGCCCGCATGAACTGGGGATCGGACACCCGTTCGACCTCGCCTTCCATGGCACCCTCGAGGAAGAAGGGATCGTCGAAAAACTCCGGCCGATGCCCGTACACGAAGGCCGAGACTTCCCGTGTGAGGGTCGGCACGTAACAAGTGCCCGCCTCCATGAATAGCCCGATCACTTCCTCGTCCACAGCGGCATCCCGGATGGAGTGGGCCACCAGGTCGGTCCCCATCCGCAGGAGACGTTTTGCGTCCTCGAGGTAGAACAGGTGGGTCGCCAGCCGCATCCCCCGCTCGTGGGTGGCATCGAGGACCGCCTGGATTGTTTCCCAGGGCATCTTGGTGGTTGTGCCCAGGTTGTCGTCCACGCGGATCTTCATCCAGTCGACGTCGGCGGCTGCGTTCTCGGCAACCGCGGCCCTCGCCTCCTCAGGGGTTGAGGCGGTGATGACAGGGCCGGCATAGGTGAGCCGGGCTCGCTCCAGGGTTTGCGTGTCCTGCTCGTCCCGAACCTGGCGAGCGACCGGCGGTTCATCTCCGAGACTGGAAACCGTAGTCACGCCGTAGCGGGCATACAAGCCCAGCTCCTCTACGACCCGGGCCATTGGATCGGAGCTCTGATCCGAAGCCCAGTACCCGCTCACGTGCGCATGGGCCTCCACCAATCCCGGGATGATCCACATACCCGAATAGTCCAGGACCGTCGCATCCCCAGGAATGGACGGACTGCCCACCTCGACGATCCGGCCATCCTCAACGAGAACGTTGGCCGACCGGGCCGGCTCTCCGGTGCCATCCCACACCGTGGCACCGACGAAGGCCAACGTGCGGTGGGAATCGCCCGGGGGATCGCAAGCCGTCGGGCCGACGATTGTCAGAAAAAGCGCTACCAGTAGATGTCTATTCATGTCCTCGACTGTAGGAGATTCACGATCGTCGCGCCACCTCGCCTCGGCCCCGATTCCCTCTCGGCATGATGATCGAAAATGCTGGCAACCCTAGCCCCGTCAGTCCTCCCACCCGACCCAACCGGGCCCTCGGACCACCCTTCCGGGCTTCGCCCCCGTGTGCTCTCCGTCTCTGACGACCTGCTCCCCGTTCACGAACACGTGCACCACCCCCGAAGCGTACTGGTGGGGTTCGGAAAACGTGGCGTGATCGGTGATCGTTCCCGGGTCGAACACCACGACGTCGGCGAAGTACCCGGGTTCCAGCCTCCCGCGCTGCCGGATCCCGAGGTTCTCGGATGGGAGGGCCGATAGCTTCCTGATGGCTTCCTCCAGGGGAATCACCGTCTCTTCTCTGACGTACTTTCCGAGGAGTCGAGCGAAAGAGCCGTAGGCCCTGGGATGGGGGTTCGACTGGAGGAAGATCCCCTCGGCTGCCGGAGCGCCGGCGTCGGAGCAGAAGCTCATCCAGGGGAGCGCGATCTTCTTCTTCACATTGTCTTCGGACATGATGAAGTAGACGGTCCCGACCCGGCTTTGATCCTGGTAGACCAGATCCATGGCCGTCGCCTCCGGGGAGGTCCCCCTCATCTCGGAGACTTCCGCCAAGCTCTTTCCAGTGAGGTACTTCAGGGAATCTTGCTTGAACCCTACCAGGAGAACGTTTTCAGGACTCCCCGCCGCGAGGAACAGATTCTCCCACTCGTTGGTCGGGGTCACCATCTCCAGACCGATCCTTCCTCGGGTTTCAGGGTCCTGAAGGCGGGCGTACCAGACCTCCGGTCCTCCCTCCTGGGACCATGGCGGCATGGCGGCGTCCAGTCCCGTGGCCCCCGCCGTATAGGTGTACATGTCTGCCGTGATCCGCATCCCCTGCCCCCTGGCCTCCTCCACCCGCTGGATCACCTGGTCCATCTTGTAGTGGTTCTCTTCCCCTGCGGCCTTCAGATGATAGATCTCAGCCGGGACATCCGCTTCCCGGGCGATGGTGATGAGCTCTTCCAGGGATTCCAGGAGTTGGTTCCCCTCGCTCCGGAGATGGGAGATGTAGATACCGTCGTACTCACCGGCCGCTTGTGCCAACGCGATCAGTTCAGGCGTATTGGCGAAGTTCCCCGGGGTGTAGATGAGTGCGGAGGCGAGCCCGAGAGCACCTTCCCGCATGGCCTCCCGAACGATCTCCTGCATCCTTTCCAGTTCTGTTGCGGTTGGACTCCGGTCTTCGAAGCCGAGGACGTTCATCCTGGCAGTGGTGGCTCCAATGAAGGAGGCCACATTGGGGGAGACACCCCTCGACTCCAGAAACTCCAGATACTCTCCAAGGCTGGTCCACTCGATCTCGTATTGGATGTCTCCTTGCTGGCTCCGAGCCCACTCCCTCAGCGTGTCCGGTATGGGGCCCATGCTGGTCCCCTCTCCCATGACTTCGAGCGTCACCCCCTGGAGGATATCGCTCATGGCCCGGCCATCCTCGATCATGGTTTCGGTGGCCCAACTCATGAGGTTCACGAAGCCCGGTGACACCGCCTTCCCGGTGGCGTCGATCTCCGAGGTGCCTTCCGCCGAACCGAGGTCGCCCACGGCCACGATCACATCACCGCTGATGGCCAGATCGCCGACGAATGGTGCTTCGCCGCTCCCGTCGAGAATAGTGCCTCCCCGGATCACAAGATCATACTGGGGGGCCGAGGTACATCCCCAGGCAAGGGAAAGGAGAAGAAGACCGAATCCGGACCGACGAGCGCCGGTGGACATCGGGAAGGGCAGCATGCTGGCCTCCTGGGTTGGGGAGCCAACGACCCACCGGTCGTTGAAGAAGGAGGACGATGGGCCGGACTCCGAGGGCCAAAGGCCGAGAGGCCGGTCAAGAGCTGTTCCCACAAGCAGTTCAATCGTCCAGATACCGTGCCACCAGAACCATCAGCTCCTCGACCGCCTTCAGGTCGTGGAGATTCTCCACGACCTGCTCGGGATCAAGGGCGACGTGCGGGTGAAGAAGCGCGTTCCTGAAGCCCGGGAGGAGGGCAAGCGCCTCCACCAGCTCGGCGTCCACATCTGTCAGAGCCGCGAGGTTCCGTATGGCCTCCGAGTAGTCGGCAAAAGGGAGCCGGCGGCGGACGGAAAACTCGGCAGATATATCGATGACGAGCTGGGACACCGTGAGGAGCGCAAACCTCACATCGTTATGGAGGCTGAGATCCTCCTCCAAAGACTCCGGGCCGGTCACCCGCGGTTGCAGGGAGTACAGATGGTCGAGGTGCCTCCTGAGATCCTCCAAGCGGTCTTGGAGGAATGGCTTGGGCCGGATCTCGAAAAGGGACTGGGATCCCCGCGCCGGGAAGAGCTCCATATCGGCGGCTTGAAGCTGCACGTCCCGGACGAACGCATGATCCGTCTCGGGGTCAGCACAGAAGATCCTCGGCCATCCGGTTACGATCTTCTTTCCGAGGGTCGGGGGAGCGTCATTCAGGATCACCAGGTCCACATGATTGTCCCGAAGCGCATGGATCAGGTCGGAGGTCAGAGTCAGCCGGAGCTGGGATCGGGACTTCCTGTCCGGAAATTCCTCGGGGTCCAAGAGGACGGCCACGTCCAGGTCACTGTCCCGCTGACTCCCCACGTCCCCCCCATCTGCGTAGAGGTACAGGGAGAGAACCCCTTTGGGAGCGCCCCTCTCGAGGTACGAGCGAAGGGTCTTCGCCGGGTCACTGCTCACGGCGCCTTCCACGAAAGGGGTGCACGTGGTGAGGATTCCCAGTGATCTCAACAGGATCCTCTGAGTGAACAGGGGAAGATGCCCCCTCCGACAAAGGGGGGCAAGAAACTCCGGGAGTCTTGCCACAGCCGGCGCCAGGCGCGAAAGGAAAGCCAACACCTTCCTTCGGGGACAGGCGACTCGACGGCACCATGGCATTGATCCCAGGTCCGTTCCGGTCGGGTTTTGACGCGTGGGATCTCCCAACTGCCGCGACTGATCGTGGGTCGCCTTGCGCCTCCGGCCCAGCGTTGGCACTTATTCTCGTCTCGTCTTCCCTCAACGCTGGAGGCCCTCCATGTCTCGCCGCCGCATCCTCGGTCTTCTCTTCGTCCCCCTGGTCCTGACGGCCGCCCCCCTCCAAGCACAGGAGACGCAGCGGTACGTTCGTTTCGAGGTGGACGGTCGAACGTCCTACGGACTCCTTCAGGGGGAGGAGATCCAGGTCATCAGAGGCAACCTCTTCGGTCAGCACCATGTCACGTCGGCTCGCGTTGACCTATCGGAGGTCCGACTCCTGGCTCCGGTGGATCCCTCCAAGGTCATCGCGGTGGGACTCAACTACCAAAGCCACCTGGGGGAGCGGGCGCCGGCGGAGTACCCCGGACTGTTCGCCAAATACCCGACCTCTCTGGTCGGGCCGGAAGGCGAGATCGTTCGTCCCGCCGACTCCAGGAACCTCCATTACGAGGGTGAGATGGTCATCGTCATGGGCCGGACGGCGAAGAACGTCCCGGTTTCCGAAGCCGGTGACTACATCTTCGGCGTGACGGCCGGGAACGACATTTCCGAGCGGGACTGGCAGGGGGCCGATCTCCAGTGGTTCAGGGCGAAAGGATCGGACACCTTTGGGCCGGTTGGACCGGTGGTCGTGACCGGCCTGGATTACGATGACCTCCTCCTCGAGACCCGAGTCAATGGTGAGACCAGGCAGTCCGAACGAACGCGGGATCTCCTCTTCGACGTGAACACGATCGTCAGCTACGTCAGCCGATACGTAACCCTCTATCCAGGGGACATCATCTTCACGGGAACGCCCGGGTCCACCCAGGCCATGGAGCCCGGCGATGTGGTGGAGGTGGAGCTGGAAGGGGTGGGAATCTTGCGGAACACCGTGGTTGCCGGTGGCTGACCGATCCGGATCCTTTCCCCTGGTCTGGTCCCCCTCCTACGAGGTGGATATCGGGAGCCACGTGTTTCCGACAGCCAAGTATCGACTGGTCCTGGAGGCCTTGCTGGAAGCCGGATCTATCCGGGAAGAGGAGATTCTTCACCCGGAGCCGGTCTCCTGGGCTGAGGTGGGGCAGGTCCACCAACCGGCCTACCTGGCGAAGATCAGAGAGGACGCCCTCTCCCTCGGAGAGGAGATCGCACTGGAGGTGCCGTTCACCCCAGAGCTCCGGGAGGCCTCTCTTCTCTGTTGCGGTGGCACCCGCCTGACCGCAGAGAAGGCTCTGGCCCAGGGGATCGCCGTCCACCTGGGCGGCGGGTTTCACCACGCTTTCGCGGATCACGGAGAGGGCTTCTGCCTCCTGAACGATGTGGCCGTGGCTCTCTCATCCCTTCTCGCCCGGGAGGTGGTGGAGCGGGCGGCGGTAATCGACCTGGACGTTCACCACGGGAACGGCACCGCATCGATCTTTGCAGGGGAGCCAGGAGTTTTCACACTCTCCATGCATCAGGAGAGGAACTACCCCCACCCCAAACCCCCCAGCGACCTGGATGTCGGGCTTTCCAACGGAATCCGTGACAAAGCCTATCTCGCCTTGCTGGCTGACGCTCTGGACCAGACCCTGGAGGCTCAGCGCCCGGAGATAGCCGTGTATCTCGCCGGAGCAGACCCATTTGCGGAGGATCAGCTCGGAGGGTTGGCCCTGACCCTGGAGGGGTTGGAGGCCCGGGACCGGATGGTCATGGACGAGTGCCGCAGAAGGGGTGTCGCGGTGGCGGTGGTACTGGCTGGAGGGTACGCCCGGAGGGAGCGAGACACCGTCCGGATTCACCGAAGGACAGTAGAGATAGCCAGGGGAATATGGGAGGGGGAACGGCACGAACGGGGCCGGACGTAGCGACTCAGGAGAGGGGGCCGTCCACGATCCCCTGGCTCCGGCGGAACGCCAGCCAGGCCTCGAAACCCTCCTCGCATTCGGCACAGTCCCGCCCCAACTCGAAGCAGGGCGCCCCGTCGGCTTGCGCTTCCATGCAAGGGACGCCCTGGCCGGTCTCCTCTGCCCAACTCTCGATCCACTCCTTGAAGAGTCGGTCTCTGGGTCCGTCCATTTGCCCTCCGGTTCGGGACCCGATCCCTCCGGCCCAGCCATTGGGCCGAGCGCTGGTCCTCCCCCGGGAAGGTAAATGAACGGGTCCTGACGCGCAGCCTCCAGGGGCAGCACCTCGGCACCTCCTCGGGGTGACAGGAGCACGAGTCCTGGGCAGATTGCCACCAACCCTCGTGGGGAGGGCGCCTCCCCCCGGAAAGTCTTTACCCAGGTTCCCACCGGAGGCCCACATGGCCAAATCCAGAAAAGTCCCTGTCCTGGACGGACACAACGACACCCTGCTTCACCTGGCTTTGAAGCAACCCGGCTCTGAAGGGAGTTTCTTCACTGGTCGGGAGGGGCACCTCGACCTGGAGAAGGCGAAAGCGGGAGGATTGGCCGGAGGGTTCTTCGCCATGTTCGTGCCGACCGCGAACTGGAAGATGGAACGGCAATGGCGGGAGATGGGCCCCAAGGGTCCGCGGATGAGCAAGGGTTTCGATGTGCCGAAGGCCGCCAAGGTCGGGCAGACGACTGCGCTGAACGCCGTCATGGCCATGATGGCCACGGCTTTTCGAATGGAGAAGATGTCGAAGGGTGCCTTCAAAGTGGTACGGAACCACCGGCAGCTGGTCTCCGCCATGGATCGGGGGTCCATCGCCGCCATCCTCCATATGGAGGGAGTGGAGGCGTTGAAGAAGGATCTGGACGCCCTGGGAGTCCTCTACGAGGCCGGTCTTCGGTCCCTGGGCCCGGTCTGGAGTCGTTCCAACGCGTTCGGACACGGCGTTCCATTCAACTTTCCCGATTCTCCCGACATCGGGCCCGGGCTGACGCCGGCCGGAAAGGAACTCATCCGACGCTGTAACCAGCTGGGGATCCTGGTGGACCTCTCCCACATGAACGAGAGAGGCTTCTGGGATGTGGCGGAGATATCCCGTGCCCCGCTGGTCGCCACCCACTCCGGTGTCCACGTACTCTCCCCCTCCCCGAGAAACCTCACGGATGAGCAGCTGACGGCCGTCGGGGAATCCGGCGGAATCGTCGGGGTCAATTTCGCTCGTGCCTTTCTGAGAAAAGACGGGCGTGGCGACAGGAACACCTCCATGACCGAGATCGTGCGCCATGTTGAGTACATCGCCGACGGGATCGGCGTGGACCACGTGGCCCTGGGCTCGGACTTCGACGGAACACAAGTCCCACAGGACCTGGAGGACGCTTCGGGCCTCCAGCGCCTACTCGCCGCCCTGCGGGAAAGAGGATTCCGGGGGAAGAAGCTGGAGAAGATCGCCAACGGAAACTGGCTCAGGGTGCTCAAGGAAACCTGGCGGAGATAGGCGGGTCGAGGCACCCGCGGGGTCCATCTTCCATTCTGAACGCAGAACCCCCAGGCCACGCCAGGCCCAGGAGTTCCAGTCCGGCCGATGGGGGGATCCCCCGGTGGGTTCAGAGGTTGAAGCAGACCGTCTTCGGCTCCGTCATCTCCTGGAGAGCGAACCGGATCCCTTCCCGCCCCAGCCCCGACTGCTTGATCCCCCCGAAAGGCATGGCGTCCATCCGGTAGTCGGTGGAGTCGTTCACGATGACGGCCCCGGCGTCCAAACGGTCGACTGCGTGGAAAGCCGACGGCAGGCTGGTAGTGAAGACCGCGGCCTGGAGACCGAAATCAACTCCGTTCGCCCGTCGGATCCCCTCCTCCAGATCGTGGATCGGGTAGATGTTCACGACCGGGCCGAAGATCTCCTCACAATCCACGCGCACTCCCCGGGGGACCCCGGTGAGGACCGTCGGCCAGTAGACCGCCCCCTCCCTTCGATGCCCGCACTCCACCTTGGCTCCGGCGCCGACTGCATCATCTACCCACGCTTCGACCCGGCTGGCCTCGGCTTCTGTGATCAGGGGGCCCATGTCACAGTCTTCGTCGAGTTTCGGACCCACCTTGTACCGAAGTGTCCTCTCTACAAAGGCTTCCAGGAAGGCATCGAATACTCCCTCCTGGACGAAGAGGCGCTGGACCCCGATGCAATTCTGACCTGCAGCCCAGAAGGCTCCCGAAACGCAGCTCTCGACGGCCTCGGACAAATCGGCGTCATCCAACACGAGGACAGGGCTGTTCGATCCCAACTCCATCCCGATCTTCTTCAGCCCCGCCCTTCGCGTGACCTCGAGCCCCGCCTCGACCCCCCCGGTGAACGAGACCATCCGAACCCTGGGATCCGACACCAGCGCGTCTCCCGCCTCCCCGCCGGGCCCGGTCACCACGTTCAGCACCTTCGGAGGGAGCCCAGCCTCCAGGAAGAGCTCGGCCAGCTTCAAGGCCGAAAGGGGGGTGACAGTGGCTGGCTTCACGACGACGCCATTCCCCCCCGCGATGGCGGGCCCCACCTTATGGGCCACCAGGTTCAAGGGATCATTGAAGGGCGTGATCGCCGCGACTACCCCAATGGGAAATCGATAGAAATACCCCCTCCGGTTTTCCGATCCTTTCTGCTGGTCGAAGGCGATGGTTTCCCCGAGCGTGCGCGTGGCCTCCTCACCCGAAACCCGGAGGGTTTGGGTGCATCGGTACGCCTCTTTTCGAGCCTCCCGAATCGTCTTGGACCCCTCCCTGGCGATGAGGACGGCGAATTCCTCCTGCCGAGCCTCCAGGAGCGCCGCGGTATCCCTGAGTATCCGAGCGCGCTCCCCCGTGGGCAGAGCCCTGTTCTGTTCAAAACCCTCCAAGGCAGCGGTGACGGCATCCTCCGAGTCCCCCCGGGTACCCCGGGGCACCGTATCCACCTCGTCGCCGTCGAACGGGTCCAGGACGGGGATCGTCTGGTTCCGGTCCACCCACTCTCCTGCAATCAGCATTCTCATAGCGTCCACCCTAAGAAGTTCACAGGTCCACTGAGAATGGGGTGTCCGATGCCGCCGAGCCAGCGGTGACCCGCTCGGATGGTCCAGCCTCGTTCTCGAGGTCCCCCCGAAGCCACAGTGATTGACCGGTGGAACGTCACCCGAGCAGATTGGGTCCCGTCTCCGAGTTCGTGGTTCACCTCTCCCCGATACTGCGAAGGGATTCGGCCGATGAAGAAACAAATCGGAGGGTCCGCCACGTTGATCCTTCTGTTCCTCTTCGGCTGCGGCCGGGAAGACGTGGACCCCTCTCGATTTCCGATCATCCCCTTCCCTGCGGAAGTGGAGGCCGGAACGGGCGCTTTCCAACTGGACCGAGAGACCAGAGTCACCCTCTCCGACTCCTTGGCCGAACAGCTGACCGGTCTGGTTGAGGGTTGGGCCGCCAGGGGCAGGGAAGCCTATGGCCTTCCACTCCCGGTGACGCTGGACAAAGATCCGACAGCCCCCGGTTCGATCACGATCCGCCTGGAGGAGGGGAGGTCCGATCCGGGTCCCACGGTTCCGGCGGGGATGGGACTGCCCGGGACCACCACGGAGAAGTACGAGTTGCAGGTGGCGCGAGGTGGGATCACCCTCACCGCAGCGGGTCATCCAGGGATCTTCTACGGGCTGGAGACCCTGGGCCAGCTCATGGAGAGCTCCTTCGTGGGGGGCGACGCCCCCTTGATGATCCCCGCAGTCGATATCGAGGACACCCCTCGTTTCAAGTACAGGGGGATGCACCTGGACGTGGGGCGGCACTTCTTCCCCGTCTCCTTCATCAAGCGGTACCTGGACCTCCTGGCAGCCTACAAGATGAACGTGTTCCATTGGCACCTCACGGAGGATCAGGGGTGGCGGCTGGAGATCCGGGAGTACCCGCGGTTGACCGAAGTCGGCTCATGCCGGGAAGAGACGATCCTCGAGAAGAACTTCGACCCCTATGTGGGGGACGGGATTCCCCACTGCGGATTCTACACACAGGAGGAGGCCCGGGAGATCGTGGAGTACGCGCGGGAGCGGTTCATCACCGTTATCCCCGAAATCGAGATGCCGGGCCATTCTGTGGCGGCCCTGGCGGCTTATCCCGAGTTGGCTTGTACGCCTGGGCCCTTCGAGGTCGCCACGATCTGGGGAGTGAAGCGGGATATCTATTGCCCGAAGGAAGAGACGTTCGCCTTCTTGGAAGACGTCCTGACCGAGGTGATGGATATCTTCCCCAGCCCCTACATCCACATCGGGGGGGACGAAGCACCCAAGGATCGATGGGAAGAGAGTGCGGAGGCCCAGGCGGTCATGGAGCGAGAAGGCCTCGCGGATGAGCATGAGCTCCAGAGCTGGTTCATCCGGCGGATCGAAGCCTTCTTGAATGACCACGGCCGGAGCCTCATGGGGTGGGACGAGATCCTCGAAGGCGGCCTCGCACCCAACGCCACCGTCATGTCCTGGCGGGGGATGGATGGTGGAATCCAGGCAGCTCGGGAAGGTCACGACGTGGTGATGACCCCCACCAGCCACGTCTACTTCGACTACTACCAGGGAGACACGATCCAGGAGCCCTTGGCCATCGGCGGCATGGCCACCCTTGAGAGGGTATATGACTTCGAGCCGGTCCCTCCGGATCTCTCAGCCGGTGACGGCGCCCATATCCTGGGTGGGCAGGGGAACGTCTGGACCGAATACATGAAGACGGCGGAATATGTGGAGTATATGGTCCTTCCCAGGATGTTGGCCCTCTCGGAGGTGATCTGGTCCCCGAAGGAGCTGCGGAATTGGGTCAGTTTCAGCCGCCGGCTGCCTACCCATCTCTCCCGCCTGGACCGATGGGATGTCAACTACCGCATCCCAGACGTGTCCGGGCTCGACGAAGGGGGGCTCACCCTGGGGGATTCGGTTGTGGTGAGACTCGCCGCCCCAATCGCCGGAGACATTCTCTATTCGTTGGATGGCACCGAGCCCGGCCCCGGCGGCCCTCGCTACCAGAGCCCCTTGGTTCTCCCGGTCGACCGAACCGGCACCACGGTGGCGGGAAGGGTGGTGCTCCCCGACGGACGGACCGGCGCCGTCCGGCAGGCGCGATTCGCAAAGACCGACCTGATGTCCACTGTTCCCCTGCCGATTTCAGGCCGGATCCGGGGACTCTCGGTTCTCGGTTTCAGGGGAGACTTCTCCTCTGTGGATTCACTGGAGAGAGGAGATTCCATTGCCCTGCCTCACGAGGTGGAGGGCGAGAGCAGGTGGGGATCGCCAACCCGTGCGGTTCCCTCGGTTCCCAGAGTGGGTGTCCCCCGGGGCACTCCTCAGAGCGGCTTCGGCCTGGAACTCTCGGGCTTCATCCGAGTCCCCCGACAGGGGATCTACACCTTCTACCTTTCGTCGGATGACGGGAGCAGGCTGGAGATCGGAGGCCGTGTCGTGGTGGATCACGACGGGTACCACTCCGAGTCCGTCAAGACCGGTCAAGTCGGACTGCGGAGGGGGTGGCATCCGATCTCCGTGAGGTATTTCCAGGGAGGGGGGGGGATGGCGCTGA
>JBDHCH010000047.1:0-37761 GCA_039592115.1 Gemmatimonadota bacterium
CGATTGGGGTCCTCATTCCAGAATTCCCCTTCGACGACCTCCCCGCGGGCCAGGCGAAGGCCCCTGACTTGGGCGTGAGGTACCCGAAGCTCCGAGCCGGAAAGGAGTTGGAAGATCAGAGGGTCCCCGGCGTCCACGACCCGGCCGAACAGCACCGATCCGTCAGCAAGAACCAACTCCTGGACCTCGCCTTCGGCAGCTGCCCGAATCTCCGGGGCGGGATCCTGCCCCGCAGCGGCCGGAGGAAGGAGGAGGAAGAGGCATCCAAATGCCAGCAGCGTAGAGAAGTTGGATCTCGCCGAGAGCGTTGGGGCCCGTCCTCCGGGATGAGAAGAGTTCATTCGGATCCTCCAGACTGTGGTCAACCGGTTATGTGCGCCAACTCCCTCCAAGATCGGCCCCCCGCTCGGTCAGTGACCTCCGTCATGCGACGTAGACGGACCGATTTCTTTACGTACCAGGGGGGACCTTGGATCAGGATTCCACATCGTCGCACTTCCTGGGCTTCCGGTCCCCCCCCGGGAACTCCCTTCCCTCCGGGCATGGATGTGGCCTCAGAAGAGGTACCCCAGCCCAATATAGGTCTGGAGCCCGGCTTCCTTGGACCTCGCCACGTCGGTGGCGATGACGAAGTTTGGCCCCAAGCCGAACCGCAGGCCCCCGCCACCGCCATGGTGGAGGTCGGCCGCCAGAGAGGAGAACTCCACTCCGTCCTCCCACACCCGGCCCGAATCGAAAAACCCTATGAACGCCAGGTGCGCGGTTTTACCCAAGACCGAGAAGTCCCAGGCGCGCCATCGAAGCTCTGCGTTCCATACGAGAAGGCCTTCCCCCGCATACCTGTTCCTCAGGACTCCTCGGACGCTCTTGGCCCCCCCCAACGCTTCGGCCCCCTCGAATGAAGACTGAACGTAGGTCAGGGCGTAGAAGGGAGGATCCCCTTCGAGATTCTGCAGGAGGACGCGATTCGCCAGAACGAGGCCCCGCCGGAGCGTGAAGTACCGACGATCTGCGAACGTCCAGCGGGTATAGGAATACTCACTTCCCAACGCCTCATCCACTCGTTCTACCAGCACCTCCGACCATACGCCTCGCCCCGGCCCGCTCTCCTTGTCCCTGGTGTCCCAAATCAGGCCGGCCCGAACGGAGTTGTGGTACCCTCCCGGAATCTGGGCCCCGGGGCCGAGCTCCTCCAGGATGAGGGTACTCCCTTCATTCTTCGGGGTCGGATCGATCTCGTAGTGGGCGAACTGCCCCCCCAACAACACGCGAACGGGTATCCGCCCGAGGGGTTTTTGGAGGTTCGCCCGGATCACGCCCCGTTCCCGTCCGAAGCGGTAATAGTAGGGGTTCTCCCCCTCCTCCAACCGGGGCAGGTAGGAAGCCCCGTTTCCGAGCCCGTAGTACGGGGTGGCGATCTGCTTCTCGAGGCCAATGAAGGCGTCCAGGCGCCACCCTCCCACGAGATGGGGTGCATCGAAGAAGAGGGTCAGGTCTCTGCGTCCTTCTGTCGTGAAGAAGAGTGTGGGACGGAATGCGGTGCGATACGGAAGCAGACCCCCTGGGCCGTAGTCGTAGAGGGCCAGGACCACTCCATATCCGAACCCCTCGTCGGAGTCGTAGTTGAGGGCCGGGATTCCCGTGAACTCCCAACCGGAGGGCGGAGGGGGGTCCTGGCAAGTGGCAGGGTGCGGGGAGAGGAGGAGGAGCAGAACGACAGCCCAACAGTAGCCTGGGTCGGGCCTCCTCGGGAAGCCCATCCGTTTCGTCTCGGTTCCTTTTTGGGACGTGAAGTCAGAACCTCTGCGAATCGTCGTCGACATCGGTCTCTCCCCCATCAGGGGACTCGCCTTCCTGGTCCGGCCCCCTCTTCGGAATTAATCGAAGTGCCATCCCCAGCAACAACACCACGATGGCCAAGCCGACCAGAACGGGGATATCCAACCCGATCCCAACCAGCGCCAGGGCCGCGCCGACGAGGAACAGATGGACCTTCCTCTCCAGGAAGGGGTCGGGCTCGAGTTTCCCTCTCCGGGCGAAAATCACCCCGTACTTCCCCTCTTCCGGTCCAGAAAGGCCCGGATTCCATCCATGCACGCGTCGGTCTCCCTGGCCTGAACGTTCACCTGGGCGCCCCTCTCTATTCCCTCCTCAACCGTTAGATCTGCCTGCTCATAGAGGAGGGACTTGGTCAGGAGAAGCGCCGAAGCGGGGCGTTCGGCCAGGTCTGCGGCGAACGCCACAACCTGCTCATCGAACTCGGCAGTGGGGAGAACCCGGCTCACCAGGCCGATGCGGAGTGCCTCCTCGGCCGTGATCCGGTTCCCCGACGTCACCAGGTCGAAGGCACGACCCTCCGTGAGCTTCCTTCTGAGAATGGCCATGACCATGGCAGGTACGAAACCGAGCCGGACCTCGGGATACCCGAGCTCGGCGTCGTCCCGAGCCAGGATCACGTCACAGGCAGTGGCCAGGCCACACCCCCCTGCAAGGGCCCTCCCGTGCACGGCGGCGATGATGGGGTTGGGATGTCGCCGCATCGACAGGAGGAGTGCGCCCAGGCGCCTGGCGTCCGCCAATCCCTCCTCCCGGGATTGGCCGAGCATCCCTTCCAGCTCCACCAGGTCCGCCCCGGCGCAGAAGTCGGGCCCTTTCCCCCTCAGCAGGATCACCTGGACCGCTTCCCGGCCCCCGGCCCCGGCCAGAGCCAGGGAAAGGGCCTCGACCAGAGCACCGCTCAGGGCATTCCTCTTCTCGGGCCGGTTCAACCAAACGGTGAGGACGCCCCCGTGTTCTTCGGTTTGCACGAGTCCGGAGGTCACTCCGCATCCTCCCCCGAACGGCCCGAGTCGGCCATCGGACCGGGGTAGGTACCGGAGAGAATCCGCTCCGCAACGTCTTTCGGCACTCGACCCCTGCCCCGAGCCACCTCCGCCACGGAGTCGGGAACCTCGATCTCCATGCGAAGAAAGGCAGTGGCGGTAACCTTGGCCTGGGCGTCCGTCATGAGGGAGACGGTCCCCCCTCCCTCCAGGGCATCGTGGAGCACGAAGTTCAGGGCATGGAGATTGGGAAGCTCGAAACGCTCAACCTTCCCTTCTACCATCTCCCCAAAATGCTCCTTCACCCGCTCGGGGGTGAGAGCTTCCTTCAGGATGGGGAAATGGGCTGGATCGTAGGCGATGATCCCGACGTTGGCGCGGTTCCCCTTGTCCCCGGAGCGCGCGTGGGCCAGATGAACCAGCTGGAGCTTTGCCATGCTCAGCGTTCTCCTCCTTCGAGAATCCGAACCTCGAAGTGGGGCTCCACAACCTCCCGGCGAAGGAGGGCGGGCCAATAGGCCATGACCTCCTGCACTCGAGGCCGCCCCCCGGCGAACCCGGTTGCGGAAGGGGGACCGGTGAGGACGAGGGGCGCAAGCTCCCGGGTGAACCGCTCCACCGCGCGTCGGTCCGGACTGCGGACCCCGATCCTCAACTGGACTTCGGGGATATCCGGGGACGGTGCACCCACGAGCGGACCATGAGTTGCGTCCCACCCTACCAGTTCGGCTCTGATGCGGTCGAACCTGAGACCCAATCGGTCCAGGCGCTCACGCAACACCCGTTCTGCCATTCGGGCCTTCAGAGGGGCGTCGGGCCAGGAGTAGACCAGGGTTCCCACCGCCCGATAGCCGGCGGAATAGGCGATGGAGACCTTCAGGAAATCCGTGGCGGGTCTTCCTTTCACTCCCAGGATCCGAACCCTGTCACTCCCCTCTTCCTCCAGTCGGAGCGTCGTGAAGTCGGCAACCACATCAGGGGTGATGTAGGCTCTCGGGTCCCCCACCTCGTAGACGATCTGTTCGGCCACGGTGGCCCGGCTCACCCGGCCTCCGGAACCCTCGTGCTTGGTCACCACGAACTCGCCGGAGGCCTCGGCCTCGATAATGGGGAAGCCAACACCGGCCAGGTCGGGTACGGTCCACCATTCCGAGAGAGTGTTTCCTCCGCTCGTCTGAGCCCCACATTCGTTGATGTGCCCCGCCACCACGCCGGCCGCCAGGCGATCCACGTCCTGAGAGTCCCACCCGAACTCGTGGATCATCGGTGCATAGGTGAGGGCTGCGTCGGCACATCGGCCCGTGAGGACCACCTGAGCCCCCTTTTCCAGGGCCTCGACGATGGGCCCGGCACCGACATATACATTGGCACTTCTGACCTTCTCCCGGATCACCTCCAGGGGCTCTCCCGTGTCGATATTGGTGAAGGAGTGCCCCTGGGACATGAGGTGGTCGAGCCGAGGAATGATGTCGTCCCCCATCACCATCCCGACCCTGAGGCCCCGGCCCACGCCGGCACGGTCCGCGGCCTCCAGGAGGGCCTCGGCGCAGCCCACCGGGTTCACCCCTCCGGCGTTGGTGACCACCCGGATCCCTCGAGCCACGATCCTGGGCAGCAGGCGCCCCATGAGGGGAATGAAGTCCCTGGCGTACCCCGCAGACGGATCCCGATCCCGTTGTTTCTGCATGATGGACATGGTGACCTCAGCCAGGTAGTCCATCATCAGGTAGTCGATGGGCCCACCTTCCACTTGGCGGATAGGCGCATCCGGATCATCACCCCAGAACCCCTGCCCTGACGCGATGCGGAGGGGTCCGTCCCTCACGTCGACCCCTCAGGCGGAAACCGCTGGGGGGGGGCCGCCGGATCGAAAGGAAGTTGGAACGGGCCCACGTGCGGTCCCGGATTCTGGAGGCCGGCCCGCAGGAGGAGGCCCAATGAGTCCCTTACCTCCTCGGGTAACACGACTTCGTCCACGAACCCCCTGGCCGCGGCAAAGCGGGCGTCGAGCTGGCGGTCGTAGTCCTCCCGGACATCGTCCATCTTCGTTCTCAAATCCTCGTCCGGAACTTTCCCCTCGGCCTTCAAGCGGTCCAACTGAGCACTGAAGAGTGCCATGACGGCGCTCTCCCCTTCCATCACCCCCATTCTGCCCGTCGGGAGGGAGAGGATGAAGTCCGGATCGAACCCCTGACCCGCCATGGCGTAGTAGCCAGCCCCGGAAGCGTGGTTCACCGTGAGCGTGAGCTTGGGAACGGTGGCCACCGACATCGCTTCGACGAACTCGGCCCCCGCCCTGATGATGCCCGAGTGTTCGGCGTCGGTACCCACCATGAACCCCGACACATCCTGGACGAAGAGGATGGGAGTCCGATGCCGGTTCATGGTCTCGATGAAGTAGGCCACCTTCCGGGCGCTCTCCGTGTAGACGATCCCTCCGAACCGAGGCGGGCCCGAGCGATCGTCCCGGATGATCCCCCTGGAATTCGCGATAACACCAACCGGAATACCCTGGATCGAACCGGTGCCGCAGATCATCTCTCCAGCGTGTCCGGGTTGGAACTCGGAGAAACCGTCACCGTCCAGGATGCACTCCAGGAGGTGGCGCATCTCGTACGGTTGGCGGTGGTCCTCCGGCAGGATCTGGTACATCTCCTCCGGAGGCCGGCTTGGCGGGGAGAACAACCCCACCTCATCCTTGCCGTTGGGGACTCGGAGCGTTCCGTCCGGTCCGGTTGAGGGCCGGGGGAGCTCTCCAATCAACTCCCGGATCCTGGCCACACACTCGCGATCGTCAGGGACCATGAAATGGGCCACCCCTGAAACCTCGGTGTGGACCCTGGCCCCCCCCAAATCCTCCCGCCCCACCGACTGACCCGTAGCGCCTTTCACCAGGTTGGGACCACCCAGTCCCATGAAGCTGGTGCCCTCCACCATGAGAATGACGTCCGAGAGCGCCGGCAAATAGGCTCCCCCCGCAATACAAGGGCCCATGACAGCCGAGATCTGGGGAATCCCCAGGTAGCGGCGCATGATGGAGTTGTAGTAGAAGATCCTCGCCGCGCCGTACTGGCCTGGGAAAACACCTCCCTGGTAGGGGAGGTTCACCCCGGCCGAGTCCACCAGGTAGACGATGGGGATTCGGCACCGCATGGCCACTTCCTGAGCCCGGAGCATCTTCTTGATGGTCTCGGGCCACCAGGATCCGGCTTTCACCGTGGCGTCGTTGGCCACTACGACGACTTCCCTTCCCCTCACCTCGCCCACGCCGGTGACCACTCCCGCCCCCGGCGCCTCCCCCTCGTAAAGGTCATGGGCGACCAGGAGCCCAATCTCTACCCAGCGAGCCCCGGGATCGAGGAGCAACTCGACCCGCTCTCGGGCCGTGAGCTTCCCCTGATCATGCTGGCGCCGGATCCTCTCCTCTCCGCCCCCCGCCCTGAGTCGGGTTCGGAGCTCGGAGAGCTCCCTGGCCAGATTCCTCAAGCCAGTGGTGGGTGCTTCCGTTTGGGTCGGAGCGTTCTCGGTCATTCCCGAGCTCCCGGGTCCAGGGGGTGTTTGATCTGCCAGGCTATTCTGGGCTTCCCGCGCGGGCGGAAGCCCACTCCCTGATATACTCCACGGCCTCCCCGGTGGGAGTACCCGGGCCGAAGAGTCGGCCTACCCCTCGTGCCTGAAGCGCCTCACCGTCTTCATCCGGAATGATCCCCCCCCCGGTCAAGAGGATATCCCCGGCGCCGGCCTCCTCCAGAAGATCCCTCACCCTGGGAAAGAGGGTCATGTGGGCTCCCGAGAGGACAGACATGGCGACCACATCCACGTCCTCCTGAACCGCGGCACTCACGATCATCTCCGGAGTCTGGTGAAGCCCGGTGTAGATGACCTCGAACCCTGCATCTCGAAAGGCCGAGGCAATGACTTTCGCACCCCGGTCGTGGCCGTCCAGTCCCGGCTTGGCAACCAGGACGCGGATCTTACGATCTCCTTCTGTCATTCAGAGGCTCCAAGCTGACAATGATGACCACCCTCAGCACCGTCCGAGGATGGGGCCAGATCTCTCTCCACAACGACTGAAAATAGGTCGGCTCAAGGTCGGGACGAAAGCCGATGTAGGTACCCTGGAAGTGCTGCCACGTTCGGGATCCGGGCAACCGGATGATCCAACCTTCCCATGGGATCCAGGAGAATCGCCTCCATCCCCGCCCCACGGGCGCCCAGAACGTCCACGGGAAAGAGATCTCCGACATAAAGAGAATCCCCCGGCTCCACCCCCATGCGTCGGCAGGCTTGGAGGAAGATCTCGGGATCGGGCTTCTCCACCCCCACCACCGCCGAATCGATCACGAATTCGAAGAGATGATGGATTCCCGCGTCCTTGATCAGGTCCTCGATACGACCATCGGCGTTCGAGATGACCGCCAACCGAAACCCGCTGGACTTCAATGTCTCCAGGGCCGGGGGAGTGGCAGGATCGACGTAGGTCCAGAGGTGGTTCTCTTCATGGACAACCTTGACCCGGTCTCCGACGAGGGGCACGGACTCCGGAGGAGCCCCGCACCGCAGGAAGAGTTCGGAAAAGTAGACCTGCCATACTTGGGCCTCCGTCCCGGTAGCCCCTTCCTTCACGGTCTTCGCAAGGCGAAGGCGTGCGTGGAACTCGGCCTCCCAGAAGGCATCTTCTGTGGCTTCTACTCCGACCTCGAGGAGGATGGGGAGGACCTCGGCGGGATTTATGAACAGGAGGGTGTTCCCTGCATCGAAGAAGATGGCGTCGAAGGGCATGAATCACAGGGTGAAGGGAGACATGAGAGGCATCAACGAAAGAGGATGTACCCACCTCGGGTACCTCCCCAGGGGTTCCCGTGGGGGACCAGGGGCGGAGGGTGTCTCCGGCCGAGAGTGGATCAAAAAAAGACGGGCTCTTTGTAGCTCCCGAACACTTTCTCCATGGACTCACGGATCTCGAATAGGGTGCAGTCTGCCCTCGCACAGTCGAGGATCGGGTCGACGAGGTTGGCGTCGGTTGCGGCTGCTGCTTCCAGGGCGGCCAGAGTATCTCCGACTCGACCCTCGTCCCGCCCCGCCCTCAGACGGGCCATCCGGGCCCGCTGCTTCTCCTCCACCTCAGAGGAGATCTTCAAGGTGTCGATCTCGACGGTCTCCGACCCGTCCGTGAAATCGTTCACCCCCACGATCTTTCTCATCCCCATCTCCACTTCCCGCTGTTGCCGGAAGGCAGATTCGGCGATCCCCTTCTGGAACCAGCCGGCCTCGATGCCTGGGACTACGCCGCCTATCTCCTCGACCTCGCGGAAGGTCTCCTCCGCCTCTTCCTCGAGCCGATCCGTGAGGGCCTCCACGTAGTAGGAGCCGGCCAGTGGATCGATCGTATTGGGAACTCCGGTTTCGTAGGCCAGGACCTGCTGGGTCCGGAGCGCGATCCGGACGGCCTTCTCGGTGGGGAGGGCCAGCGTTTCATCCATGGAGTTGGTGTGCAGAGATTGGGTCCCTCCCAGCACCGCGGCCAACCCCTGGTAAGCCACCCGGACGATGTTGTTCTCCGGCTGTTGCGCCGTGAGGCTCACACCGGCGGTCTGCGCGTGGGTCCGAAGGCGCCAGGATTCCGGATTTTTCGCACCATAGCGTTCCCTCATGTGCCGAGCCCAGATGCGCCGGGCAGCCCGGAACTTCGCCACTTCTTCAAAAAAGTCGTTGTGGACGTCGAAGAAGAAGGAGAGCCGTGGAGCGAACCGGTCCACATCCAGACCTCTTGCGATCCCCCGTTCCACGTATTCGAAGCCGTTGCCCAGGGTGAAAGCCAGCTCCTGTCCGGCGGTTGCCCCTGCCTCCCGGATATGGTATCCCGAAATCGAGATCGGGTTGTATTTGGGAGCCTTCCTGCTGGCCCAGTCGAACATGTCGACGATCAGGCGAAGAGCCGGCTCCGGAGGATACACCCAGGCGTGCTGGGCCTGGTATTCCTTGAGAATGTCATTCTGGACCGTGCCCCTGAGGGTGTCGGGGGACACGCCCTGCTTCTCCGCAGCCGCCACGTAGAAAGCAAAGAGGATGATGGCCGGCCCGTTGATGGTCATGGAGACGGAGACCTTGTCCAGCGGGATCCCATCGAAGAGGGTCTCCATGTCCGCAGGTGACGAGATGGCCACACCACACACACCGACCTCACCCAGGGAGCGGGGATGGTCGGAGTCATAGCCCATGAGCGTCGGAAAGTCGAAGGCCACGGAGAGGCCGGTCTGCCCATTGGCAAGGAGGTACTTGTAGCGCTGATTCGTCTCCTCCGCGGTGGCGAACCCTGCGAACTGGCGCATGGTCCACAACCGGGTTCGATACATGGTGGAGTAGGGGCCCCGGGTGAATGGGTACTCCCCAGGGAAGGAGAGCTTTTCCGGATAACCGGCGTCCCCCTCCAGGTCCAAGGGGGTGTACAGGGGGTTGACCTCACTCCCCGAGATGGACGTGAAGAGGGTATCCTCTCTCTTGGGAGTATGCCCCCACTCCTCTTCCCACCGCGCCAACTCCGCTCGGAGGCTCCGAACTTCCTCTTCCCTCTCTCGGAGCCGCTCGGCCAACTCCTCGGCTCGGACCAGCTCCCCTTCAGTCGTAGACATCGTTCATCCCTTGTCGGTTCTCAGGTCTTCTACACGCTGCGCCATCCCGCTTCCGGCGCTGGGTATGGATCAGGGGCCAGCTTCATGTGTTCCTCAAGAGCGTCTTCAAGATCCGGGCCCCCAGAGAGTAGGGCGTCTCCTGCCCAGAGAGGATCCGACCGACCCCCTCCTCCAGCATTTCCCCGATCTGCGGATCGGCCCATGCGATCTTCCGAAACTCTCTCTCCACCACATCCATGACCCTGCCGCTGGTTCTTGCCCTCCTGCGGTCCTCTATGATCCCCGATTCCCCGAGGAACGTCCGGTGGCCCGAGATGGCGTCCTTGAGGGCGCCCACGCCCTCTCCGGTCTGAGCCACCGTCGTCAGAACCGGTATCTGCCACTTCGCCTGGAGGTCATCCTCGCTCTTCCGGGTACCTCCGCCGGTTCTCGCCATACTCTCCCCCCTCCCCGCCAGACGCTTCAGGTCCACCCCGTGGTGGGCCGGCACATCCTTGAGGGCCTCCCCCTCCCGGAGATGGAGGGCCAACCTCAGGTCCCTCACGAGCCGGTCCGCACCGGGCCGGTCGGCCTTGTTCACGACGAAGATATCGGCGATCTCCATGAGGCCGGCCTTCATCGCCTGGATCGCATCCCCGGACTCGGGTACCAGGACGACCACGACGGTGTCGGCGGCCCCGGTTATCTCCAGCTCTGTTTGCCCGACCCCCACCGTCTCCACCAGGACCCTTTTGAAGCCGAAGGCATCAATGAGATCCAGGACCTCTTTGGTGGTGGTGGCCAAACCACCAAGTGAGCCCCGGGTAGCCATGGAGCGGATGAAGATCCCAGGGTCCGTGGCCAGATCGTTCATCCGGATTCGGTCGCCCAGTAGGGCCCCCCCGGAGTAGGGGGAAGTGGGGTCAACGGCCACCACGGCGACGTCCTCATCGGCCTCCCTGTACGACCGGGCAAGCCCCGCCACCAGGGAGGATTTCCCGGCTCCCGGGGGACCGGTGAATCCCACTCTTCTGCCGAACCGAGGGCGCCCGAGAACCGCATGGAGAAACGCCTGAAAACCCGGACCCCCGTTCTCCACCAGGGAGATGGCCCGAGCCAGCCCCACCTTCTCTCCCTGTCTGAAACGCTCCAGCAGGGAGGAATTCTCGGAGGAGAGCCCCCCCTCCAACGCAACTTCCACCGCCGGGATCCCGTCACCCTCCATCACGACCGCCTTCGGTGACCGTTCTTATTCTCGGACATCCGATGCCCCGATCCCGCAGCCAGAGACTCGCCTCCGTCATCCAAATCAAAAATAGCGATCATCGGGTCGGATCCCCCGTGCATGGCGGAGGGGGTTCTCGAGAAGGTGAGTGGGGATGAAAAAGGCCAGGACGAAAACGAACAGCGAACCGAGGAACCCCACCGACAGCATCCAGTAGTTTCGAATGGCGATGAAGAGGATCGCGGTGATGAGCGCGGTGCCGGTGGCGAAGACGCTGAGGAGGAGCCGTCTGACCTGAAGCTGGAGGACTCGCTCCTGACCCTGGACGTCTCTGGGGTGCATCCGGACCCGAAGCTCCTCTCGCTGGGCCCTCAGAAGGATATCCCTGACGGAGCTCAGGGTGGATTGAGCCTCCGCCAGCAGGTCCCTGGCCAGGGTTGCCGGCTCTCGCCCGGTGGTCTTCTGGATCTCGGTTCGGAAATGGCCGATCACCCTTCGGAGCAACCCCAGACCATCGAAGCTCGAGTCGTACCGATACCCGATCCCTTCGAGCAGGACCGAGGTTCGAAAGAAGTACACCAGCTCCTGGGGCAACAGGAGCGGCCACGTGTAGAACGTGTCGAAGATCTCCTGGACGATCTCCTGGATCCTCTCCCTGCTGGAACCCCTGGCCCGTTCCATTATGCGGAGGACTTCGGTCGCCGCCTCCCGGATTTCCCCCCGGGACACCTCGGGGGAAATCATCCCAAGCTGATACATGCCGTTTATGGTCCCGTCCAGGTCTTCCCGTCCAACGGCCAGGGAGAGGTTCAGGATCGATTCGCGAGTCCACTTTGGCACTCTAAGGACCATTCCCCAGTCCAGCAGGACGATCCGCCCGTTGTCCTCGACCAGGAGGTTCCCGGGATGGGGATCGGCGTGGAGGAACCCGTCCACCATCATCATCCGCAGGTAGAGGCCCGTGAGGGTCTCCATCAAGCGATCGAAGTCCAACTCCCCCGTCTCGAATCGCGATTGCAGACTGTCGATCTTGGTTCCTGCACAGTACTCCATCACGAGAACGCGGCGCCGGGTGAAGTCCTCCAGGACGTCCGGAATTCTGACCGTCCCGTCTTCCGGAAAGAACCTGCGGAAGGCGGCCATATTCTCCGATTCTTGCCGGAAATCCATCTCTTCCCTGACCCTCGCCGAGAACTCCCGGACCACATTCGTCAGGGCTCTGACGTGATGGTTGGGAAAGAGGATGTTGAGCCAGAAGAGGAACCGGAAGGAGATGTCCAGATCGAGGGCCACAGCCTTCTCGACGCCGGGGCGGAGGACCTTCACCGCCACCTCTCTCCCTCCCACTCTGGCTCGGTGCACCTGGCCGAGGCTGGCCGCTGCGAGAGGCGCCTCCTGAAATTCAGTAAAGAGCTCAGAGACCGGACGACCCAGCTCCTCCTGAATCACCCTGGCCACCGACTCGACGGGGTCGGGGGGAGCTTGGTCCTGAAGGGTCCCGATCAGCGAGAGGTATGGCTCAGGAAGAATGTCCGCTCGGGCACTGAAGAGTTGGGCCAACTTGATGAAGGTGGGCCCCAGCCTCCCCAGGATCTTGGTCAGGCGGCGGGCCCTCCGCTCATGATGTGCCGGGCTCCGAACCGTGGGCCTGCCAATGAGGAGGTACCTACGACGGTCCCGTAGAAAGGCCACCACGAAGGGAGTGAGGCGATAGAGGACCGAAACCGTTCGAATCGACCGTTTCATAGGAGGAGCGCCGTGGCCAATCCAAGGAGCAGGAAGAAACCGACTAGGTCTGTAAAGGTATGGACGAACACGGAGGATGCCACCGCTGGATCAACCCCGAACCGATGGAGGATCGTCGGCACGAAGGAGCCCGCGAATCCCGCCACGATGAGGTTCCCCCACATGGCCAGCAGCACGACGAATCCCAGCATGGGATCCCCCCCCACGACGAAGCTGAGTCCGGCAATCGCCCCCCCCAGGACCACCCCGTTCACCATCCCGACCAGAAGCTCCTTTCCTACTGTCACATAGGGGCTGGAGCCCAGCTCCCCCTCTCCGGCCAGGGAGATCCTCCGGACCGTAACCGCCAGCGCCTGGGTTCCGGCGTTCCCCCCTAGCGCAGCGATGATGGGCGCCAAGGCAGCCAACAGAATGATGCTCTCGACGGTCTCTCGATAGAAATACACCACCGAGGCCGCCAGGGTGGCCGTCACCAGGTTCAGACCTAGCCAGGGGAGGCGGGTCCGAACGGTATCCGACCAGCTCCCTTTCAGCTCCTCGTCGTCGGAGGTTCCCACCAGGCGGAGAATATCCTCGGTCTGCTCGGCCTCCATGACGTCCAGGACGTCGTCGAAGGTAATCCTTCCGAGAAGAACGCCGAACGGGTCCACCACGGGGAGGGAAACCAGGTTGTACCGGGACATGAGCCGTCCCACTTCCTCCTGGTCTTCATCGGGCAGCGCGGAGGCCTGAACCGGCTCGACCAGTTCGATGACGGGATGGAGCGGGTCGGCCAGGATGAGATCGTTCAGGGGGACGGTTCCCAGCAGGTGGTGGCCCTCATCCACGACGAAGACGGTGTAGAAGTCCTCCACTTCCCGTCCCTGACGTCGGACCTCGGCGATGGCCTGGCCAGCGCTGATGCTGCTTTCCACCCTCACGAGGAGGGTGTCCATCAATCCACCGGCCGACTCCTCGTCGTACCGCAGAAGGCCCCGGATCTCCCCTGCCTCCTCCAGGGGAAGCGCCGCCAGGATCTTGGCTCGCTCTTCCGGTTCCAGCTCGGCCACGAGATCCACCGCGTCGTCGTAGTCCATCTCGTGGATGAGCTCGGCCCCCTTCTGGGGGTCCAACGCCGCGAGAAGCTCTTCCGGGTCCTCCTCCTCGTCCATCTCCGTCAGGGTCTCGGAGGCCAGCTCGAGAGGGAGCGCCTCCATGAGGGCCACCTGCTCCTCTTCGGAGTCCAGCGCCTCCACGAGATCAGCCACATCGGAGGGATGGAGCTCTTGGAGAAGATCCCGGATCGCAGCCTCGTTCCCGGCGTGCACCAGCTCTTCCAACCTCAATCGTACGGCTTCGATCTCAGCGGGACGGTGAACCGTCAAGGAGCTTCTCCGATGAAGAGGGGAGTGTGAGGAGGAGCTAGGACCTGGGGTGGCCGAATCGGGCCGCAAACCCCGGGGTCCCTTTCGCTGGCCTTCTCGCGTGGCGTGGGGGAAAGATCCGGGGCCGGGAAAGGAGGGTCAACCCTCAGGGCCGTGAGAGAACCTCTTCCAGGATCTCCTCCTGGAGCCGGAACATCTCACTCGCAGTGCGCTCATCGCCCTCGGGATGGTCGTGCCCAAAGACATGGAGAGCCCCGTGGATTGCCAGGCGCAGCAACTCTTCTTCCACCTCGATCCCCTCCTCCCGAGCCTGTCGCTGGGCTTGCTCGTACCCCACATACACGTCCCCGAGGGGTGGATCTCCAGAGCCGTGGAGGGCGAAGGCAATGACGTCGGTGGGCCGATCCTTCCCCAGGTACTCCAGGTTCAGGGCACGGATCTCTCGGTCGGTCAGGAAGGTCACGGAGATCTCACCGGCGGAGGCCCCCTCCCTGGACCCCACGCACCTTACGCAATTCTCCAGGAGCCTTTCGGGGAGGGGCCAATCCCCCGTTTGGTCCACCGTGACGAAAAAGCCCTGCCCGTCAGTCTGGGCCATCTTCGTCCGCTGGCCGGGGGGAGTCGTCGCCTTCCAGGGGAAGTCGGGGTGCGATCTCCCCCCGCGGGCCAGGACCCCGGGGGGAGCCCTCGAGCTCCTTGGACGCGCCCCCGACCCCTGAGGCGGCCTCCGGGCCACCTTCCGCCTCGCCCCCCCCTTCCGGCGGGTCCTCTTCCGCGGCGCCCACGGTGATGTGCTTCGTGGCGGGGTAGTCCAAACGGTGGTGGAACATCCCCCCCATGACCTTCGCGAACTGCTCCTGGATCGTGGTGATCTCCCGGAGGGTCAGGGGCGCCTCCGCCAGCTGGCCGTCCCGGATCTTCCCGTCGACGATGGTTCGGATCAACTCCCGCACGCGCTCCGGAGACGGATCCTGGAGGGCCCGAGTCGCGGATTCCACCGAGTCGGCCAGCATCGAGATGGCCGTCTCCTTCGACTGAGGCTTCGGGCCGGGGTAGCGGAATTCGTCAGCGTCCAGCTCCGCGTCAGATTCTTCTCGCGCCTTTTCGTAGAAAAAACCGATGAGCTGGGTGCCGTGGTGCTCCGGGATGAACCGGGCAACAACCGACGGGACTCCTGCGTCCCGGGCCATTCGCTCCCCTTCGATCACGTGTTCACGGACGATGGCCGCCGACGTGTGGGGTTTCAGCTTGTCGTGAGGGTTCCGCCCACCGGGTTGATTCTCCACGAAATATTGGGGCTTAAGCATCTTACCCACGTCATGGTAGTAGACCCCCACGCGGGAGAGCAGTCCGTTGGCTCCAATCGCCGTGGCGGCGGCCTCCGCCAAGTTGGCGACGTTGATGGTGTGGGCATACGTACCACCGGCCTCCATGGAGAGCCGCTTCAGGAGGGGCCGGTTCGGATCCGCCCACTCGAGGAGGGTCTGGTCGGTGGTGATCCCCGTCATCCACTCGAAGACGGGCATGAACCCCATGGCCAAGATGGCGCTGGCGGTGGCATTTCCCGCGGCCCAGAGAACCGCCACGGCTGCCGGGCCGGGTTCCGCCTGCTGGATCAAAGCCTGCGCGAGAATCGTCAAGGCGTAGCCCAGCGTGATGAGGGCGATAAAGATCCAGGTTTGGGACCTCCTCCTGACGGCTCTGGCAGAGAGAGCCGCCACGCCTCCGCCCGCGAGGGTGACAACCAGAATCGTGAACTCGCCGAAGGGTGGCTGGGCTCCGGTGAGGACGGCCAGGAGCAGGGCCAGGATCAACGCCATCCGCCCATCCCAGAGCACCGCAACGGGCAAAGCCACGAAAGCAATGGGGAGTAGCTCGGACGGGAATCCCTGGAGGGAGATGCCCCAGGCCGCCACGAAGTAGACCAGGATCAGGATCCCCAGGAGGAGGGTCCACCGGAAGTTCCCGTACACCTCCGTGCGGAAGAAGAAGAGGAGAACGCCGAAAAGAGTGAGCAAGAGGAGGTTCAGCAAGCCAGCACCGAAAAGGGAGCCCCAATCGCGGTGCAATATTCCGAGCATCCCCTGCTCTCCAAGGGCCTCCTGGTACGCCGCCAGGCGCTCCATGTCCTCTTCCCGGATCTGCTGGCCCTGCCGGATGACAGCATCCCCGGCCACGATCGGCCTCCCCTTGGTCAGAGGCACCGTCTGCCGGGCTTCTCTGCGGGCCTGGGATGTCGCCACAGGGTCGAGCACGAAGCTTGACTCCACGTAGCGAATCACCAGCAAACGGAAGATGGACTCGAGCTCGGGTCTGGCCGGATTCAGCCGCTGGAACGCCTGGGTGAGGAAATCCTGACCCAGCAGTAGGGAGTCGGCAGGCACGGAGCGCTCCCCTCCGGAGGGAGACCGTACCAACACCCGGTCAGCCTCTATGGACCGGGCACCGCTTTCATCAAGGTACCAGGGAATCAGGTCCCTTACGACCTCTTCCCCGGCGACCCTCAGTTCCTGGATGTTCTGTGGATCCAGGAGGAGTGGAGCCTGGCCCTGCCGGGCCGAGATCATTTCCTGGGCGAGGACCCGATCAACGGCTTCGAGCCCCCCAGTCTCGCCGGCCTGCTGTACCTCGTCGAAGAAACGGCTCAGGGCCGCCCCGATGGAATCCTGCGCCTCCGGCCGATAGTCGAATACGGGTGGGATCACCGCTTCCGCTGTGGCCCGGTCCCGCTCCAACTCGTCGGGAGTCTTTGGGACGGAGAAGGAGACCTCGGCCAGGAGGTCCTCCCCCGCGACCATCCCGGGCTCATAGGGCGTGAGGGTACGGTGGCCTTCCGACGGGAAGAGGACGGTGATGGTACCCGCCAGAAAGACCAGGATCGCGATTCGCGCCCCGTGATGGACGGCTCCCTGGGGCCAGCGACTCGAAGGTGGTGTCGAAAGGCCGTTGAAAGAGAAGCCCTTCCCTTTTCCGTTTCTTCGTTTTCGGCTCACCCTTCATCCGCTCCTTCATCCCGGGCGTAAGCCCGGATGATGTCCTTCACCAGGCGATGTCGGATGACATCCTTCCCGGTGAGGTACAAGAGGGCGATTCCATCGATCCCGTGGAGGATCCGTTCCACCTGGAGAAGGCCCGAGTCCTCCCGGCGCGGGAGGTCGATCTGGGTTTTGTCCCCCGTGATAACAACCCTGGAGTTCAGGCCGAGCCGGGTCAAGAACATTTTCATCTGCAGGGATGTGGCGTTCTGGGCCTCGTCCAGGATGACGAAGGCGTCGGAGAGGGTACGTCCCCTCATGTACGCCAGGGGGGCGATCTCGATCGTCCGGGACTCCAGCGCCCTTCGAACCTGGTCCGGAGGCATCATATCTTCGAGGGCATCGTAGAGGGGTCGCAGGTAGGGATCCACTTTCTCCTGCAGATCCCCTGGAAGGAACCCCAGGTTCTCGCCGGCTTCCACCGCCGGCCGAGCCAGGATGATTCGCTTGACCCGTTTCTTGTGAAGGGATTCGACGGCCTTGGCCACGGCCAGATATGTCTTCCCGGTGCCTGCCGGACCGATGCCGATGACCACATCGTTCTTGGTAATCGCCTCCAGGTACTTCCGCTGACCATCGGATTTCGGGGAGATGGCCTTCCGCGTGCCCGGAAGCGCGATGCGCATCTCGTCGTTCGGTGAGACCAGGGCAGAATCCCCCAGGGCTTCGGCCTCGTCAGCAAACCGGCTGATGTCGGAAACGTCGAAGGGCTCCCGGAGGCTGGCGCACTCGATCATGTGCCGGACCACAGGGGTGGCTCGTTCAACCCCCGGCAAGGGCCCCGAAAGGACGACCTGGTCCCGCCGAAGGACTACCCGTATGCCGAACACCTTGGCCAACTCCTGGAAATTGGCGTCGTTGACTCCGGCCAGGAGCAGCTGGTCAGCCCCTTCCGCGTCCAGGCGGTGCTCGAGGATGGTGTTGTCGGCCTCCGTCATGGATCCCTCCGGTTTCGGCCGTTCACCCCGGCACGGGGCAGAGGCAAGAGTCCCTCTGCTCGCCCGATGCGCTGGGGCCGTTTCGGCAATCCCGCACTACTCCCCTGGCTCTCCCCCAGGGGACCCAGACCTCCCCCGAGCCGGCTGGAGGTGCAAGTCGTCCAGGTCCTCAGGGGATATCGTTATCGGGGCCCCTTCGAACAGAGCTCGGGCGGTGGTGGTTTTCGGGAAAGCGATGACGTCTCTCAGGCTCGGTGCCCCCACGAACTCCTTCACGATCCTGTCCATCCCCAGGGCGATCCCGCCATGGGGCGGGGCCCCGGAGGCCAATCCCTCCAGCAGGAAGCCGAACTTCTGGTCGATCTCCTCATCGGAAAGCCCGAGGTGGCGAAGGATCACACGCTGGGTCTCCGGGCGGTGGTTCCGAATGCTACCGGAGCCGAACTCCACGCCGTTGTACACGAGGTCGTAGGCCTGCCCACGAGTCCCGGCCGGATCCGACTCGAGGGATCCAGCGTCGTCAGGATGGGGGTGGACAAAGGGATGGTGGGCCGCAGCCAGGGCTCCGTCCTCCTCGAGGAAGATGGGAAAGTCCACGACCCACATCCACGCGCTCGCCTTCTCGGGACCACGGCCCAGGGCCCGGAGGGCTGGAACCCTCACCGCGTCCAAGGCCGGGGATGTGATCCGGTCTGGTCCCGCGGCAACCAGGGCCAGGTCTCCCGCCTGGAGGCCCAGGGTATCCAGGTCGCTCTCGTCCATGAATCGGGACAGGGGACCCGAGGCTCCGTCTTCTCCCCGTTTCACCCACAGGAGGCCCGGGGCGCCAACCTTCTTCGCCTGGGCTTCCAGGGCTTCGATCTGTTTCCGGGAAAGGGAGCCCCCTCCCTCCACCCGGAGGCCTCGGATCCGGCCACCCGCTTCCAGCGCTCCCGTCAGGACCTGGAAGTCCAGGCCTCCGAGCGCCTCGGACCAATCCTGAATCTTGAGGGCATACCGAAGGTCCGGGCGGTCGGAGCCGAAATCCTCAAGGACCTCGGCATAGGGGAGCCTGGGGAACGGAACAGGAACCTCGACCCCCGCCACCGCGCCCAAGGCCGCCATGAGGCCTTCCATCCACTGAAAGAGGTCCTCGGGTTGTATGAAGGACGCCTCTATGTCGATCTGGGTGAACTCCGGTTGGCGATCGGCCCGCAAGTCCTCATCTCGGAAACAGCGGGCAATCTGGAAGTACCGGTCCAATCCCGCCGTCATCAGGAGCTGCTTGTAGAGCTGCGGGCTCTGGGGAAGTGCGAAAAACTCACCCGGATGATTCCGACTCGGAACCAGATAGTCCCGAGCACCCTCTGGAGTGGGCTTGGTGAGGATGGGAGTCTCCACCTCGAGGAAGCCCAACCCGCTCATGTAGTTGCGAACCTCGAGGACCAGCTCGTGGCGCAGCCTCAGATTCTCCTGCATTTCCGACCGTCGGAGGTCCAGGATCCTATGGCGAAGCCTCAAATCCTCGGAGGGGAGCTCCTCTTCCGGATTTCTGAACACGGGGATAGGGGGGGTGGTCGCCCGATTAAGACGGCGAACCGTAGCCGCCCTCAGTTCAACGTCCCCGGTGGCCATTTCCGGGTTCCTACCCTCCGGAGGGCGCAGAATGACTTCCCCCGTCACCTCGACGACCTCCTCGGCCCCTAGGCCTCGGGTCAGAGCGACAGATTCCTCCTGGGTCCAGTCCGCGCTCACGGAGACCTGGAGGATCCCACTTCGGTCCCTCAAGTCCACGAAGAAGACTCCACCGAGATCCCTCCGCCGATGGACCCACCCTGTCAGGCGGAGTTCGGCACCGGCGTCGGCTCCGGTGATCCGGCCGACCATCCTGGACCGGAAGGCGGTTTTTTCGAGCTCGATATCCAGCTGAGAAGACATATTGGACTCTGCGAGTTCAGTCGGGTCGTTCCGCGGATCCCGTCGTTCGGGACCTCAGTAGCCAGCGGAGAAACAGGAATCCTACGATGACACCGGCACAGTCGGCCAGGAGATCCCCAATGGACGGATCCCTCCCAGGGACGAACCCCTGGTGCCACTCGTCCATCGCACCATAGGAGAATCCGATGATGAGGAGGAAGCTTCCAGCTCCTCGCCGGGTCTTCCCCCCCCCCCAACCACCTCCGGAGGAAGCTCACTAAACAAAAAAAGGACCGCCGCCCAGATTGCAGCGGGCCCCCAAGCGATCAAAGACTGGATCAATGAATGCCTTTGGGTTCGGTTATTTGACCCCGTACGTTGCGCTGAAGTTGCCTGCTAGGACGTCGGCAGCCAGGGGACGATGATCCGCGTCCAAAACTCCGCACCATGAAGGGACGAATATCATTCCGTTCCGATACCCTTCCGGCTCCGCTAAGTTAACGGCGGGTATTTTTCTGTTCAAGAAATTCCGGTATGCATCCCCTTGCGTCCCTTTCGCCTGTTCGCCCCGCTCATCCTTGCCGCTGGACTGCATCCAGCCGAGGTCACCGGCCAGCTGCTCTTCGACTGGCCGATCCGGGCCGTCCCCCAACCGGAGGCGGTGCTCACCGGGGCCGGGTCGGTGTTCTGGAACCCCGGCAGTCTGACGGAAGGGGTCGGGACCGCCAGGGAGGTCAGGATCACCCACGTGGATGGACCCGACGCCACCGGGGTCAGAGGATTGGCTGCCGCCGGCACTCTCGACCTCCCCCTGGGGCTCCGGGGGGGGCTGGGTTACTGGCACCTGGGGATTCCGGACATCCCCCGGACCACCGACTCTCCCGTTCCCCTGCCCGGCGAGGTGGAGGTGGCGGAAGATGCCTTCTTTTTCGCCGTTGCCGGAGACCTGGAAGCGCCCGCCGGGATCGGCGCCACGCTCCGGGTCCACCGGGCGTCAGTCGCCGGAGAGGTGGAAAGCCGAGTCGAGGGTGATGTAGGATTCCACCTCCGGCCGCGAATCCCACTTTCCCCACGGTTCGGCTTGAGCTTGAGAGGGCTCGGGGATGACCCCCGGATTCTCGCCGGATTGGAGGTAGCCCTACCGCCTCTCGCTTCGGCCCGCATCCCCGTACATCTCGGGTACGGACTGGAAACGGAAAGGGGGCCAGGCGGGCTGGAGCAGAGATTCTCCCTCAGGGGGTCCTGGGTGGAGCGGTTTCACGCCGGGTTCGGTGTGAGCCGGCTCGGGAACGGGGATGGGTGGACCCGCCTATGGATGGTTGGGCTCCAGCTCGGGAATTACGGCTTCTCAGTCCTGAGAGAGGGGCTGGCGAACGATTTCGGCCCCGTCCACTTCTACCGGGCCTCCGTGCGACTTCCCCCGGCCGAAACACGATGAGCCCTGCCATGGCCCAGCCTCCGGACCTCCTCGGCCTCGAACCCGAAGAGCTCAGCGCCATCCTCTCGGAGCACTTTTCGAGGCGGGGGCAACCGGCCTTCCGAGCTGACCAGGTCCGAGACTGGATCCTCGAGAAGCTGGCCCCGGACTTCGGGGCGATGACCAATCTGCCGAAGGGGGAGAGAGAGGCCTTGGGTGACGCATTCACCCTTGGAGAAGGAGCGTTGGCCACAGTCTCACGGTCCAAAGACGGAACGGTGAAACACCTCTGGCGGATGGCCGATGGGGAGCTGGTCGAGTCGGTCCTGATTCCCTCCTCCGACCGCCTCACACTTTGCATATCCTCCCAGGCCGGATGTGCCATGGGGTGCACCTTTTGCGCGACAGGGCTCGGGGGGTTCAGGAGGAACCTCACATCAGGCGAGATCGCCGCACAGTACAGGGCTTCCCAGCGGTGGGCCACGAAGGAGGGGTTGGGGCGGATCGGCAACGTCGTGTTCATGGGGATGGGCGAGCCCCTGGCGAACCGAAAAGCGCTTTTTCCCGCCCTCACGATCCTGAATCAGGGCTATGGGCTGGGGGCTCGCCGGATCACCGTCTCCACGGTCGGCCTCGTACCTGGAATTCTGGAGTTGGCGAACAGGCCGGAGCAATTTCGCCTGGCGCTCTCCCTCCATGCCCCGGAGAGCGACCTGCGGCGCACCCTGGTACCCCTGGAGGATCGGTATCCCCTCCCTACCCTGGTGGAGGCCCTCAAGGCCTTCGACGCAGCGGGGGGAAAGCGGATCACCTTCGAATACACCTTGATCGAGGGCGTAAACGACCACCTGGACCTGGCACCCAAATTGGCGGAACTGGCGTTCTCGCTTCAGGCCTTCGTGAACCTCATCCCCTTCAACCCAATCCCCTACCGGGACTGGCAACCCAGCCCTGGGGATCGCATCGGGCGTTTCGCAAAGACGCTGGAGGACAGGGGCGTGGCGGTGGCAGTGCGGGAATCCCGAGGGAGGGACATCGACGCAGCCTGTGGTCAGCTCAGGGCCAACGCCCTGGTAGAGCTAGTTGATCAGGTCCCCGACCCGACCCCACCGGATCTCTCGGAGCCAGGGGAACGGACGAAGTGAGTCCTTGTTGTAGGAGAAGTAGGTCAGAACCGCGCGCCCTTCCAGCCTCCACCCCTCCAGGAGACCCCAATACCGGCTGTCCAGGCTGGTGTCCCGATTGTCTCCCAGCATGAAATACCGATCCTCGGGGATGACCAGGGGCCCCCAGTTGTCCCGAGTCGGCCGATACCGCCCATTCCCCTCCTTCGGGACGAGGTATTCCTCCTGCCAGGTCATCCAGGGGTGCATCTCGTCATCCCGGTCGGGAGTGTGTTGGGCGTAGGGCTCCTCCATGGCCTGGCCGTTCACGAAGAAGACCTTGTCTCGCATCTCCACCGTGTCTCCGGGAAGACCCATGAGGCGCTTGACGAGCTTCATGTCCTCCTCGTGCGGGGGATCGAACACCAGGATATCCCCCCGTTCCAGGCTCGAGTACCCGGGAATCCGGACTGATGTACCCGGAACCTGGCTTCCCACCGCCGCCCGATTCACGAGGAGTAGGTCTCCGACGAGGAGGGTCTCCTCCATCGAGCCGGAGATGATGACGAAGGTGTGAACCAAGAAGGTTCGAATGAAGAAGAAGAGGATGAGCGCGACGATGATGGACTTCGTCCACTCCAGGAGGGCGTTCTCCTCCCTCCTCCCTCCCCCTCTGGCCTGGGCACCTCCGGAAGCGGAAGCCTCCGCGGAATCATTCACCGAGGCCTTTCGACCGCCGTCATCTTGTTTCCGACGTTTGTTTTTTGCCATGCCTATCGGCCTGTCGAGGAAGAGCCCTCAATGGAAGGTCTTTTCCGGATATAGCGCCTGAGGTCCCACCAGGCAGGAGGTGAAACCTCGTCTCCCGAGGGTTCCGTATCAAGGGACCACTCGGGTCCCAAGTGAACCGTGACATCGACGAAGCGGGTCGAGTCGGGATCCGAAACCACTCGCTCCACACCCAAAGCATCGGCCACGGCTCGAGCTGCGGGCAACCGCCCGACTCGATCTATCACTACGGAAGGCTCCGGGGAGAAGTTTTCAGCGTTCCCATAATATACGACATCGAGCCCCAGGTCCCGGAGAAGGATCGTGGCCTCCCGGGCCATTCCGGCGTTGCCTCCTCCGTTCAGGACTTCCACCTGAAGCCTGCCCTGAATCTCTACCGGCCGGCGTGCCCCCGGCCCGGGAGGGCCGAATTCCCACCACTGGGAGAGGGCGGACCCCAGTAGCACTCCCGCCCCCATCAAGACCACCAGGAGGGTCAAAGCTCTGAGGCGCTGGCCCATGCTCTCCCTTCGGTCATGCGGTTCCAGAAAGCCACGGTCTCGTGGCGTAACGGCCGGCCCTGACCCACGAGGTACTGGATCCTGGCTTCCAGGATCTCCCGGACCACGCCGGTGAGATCGGCCGGGGCCCGCAGTCGAAGATCGGCGCGCCACTCATCCTGCAAGTGCCGGCCAGGCTCGAGGAAGTCGGCGGCGTAGAGCGCCAACCCGAGCGTCCCGAAATCTTCTGTCCCGAGCGTGTGGAACCGAATCGCATGGAGCAGATCCTCATCCTCCACCCCCGACTCCTGCAGCCGCTGGGCCGCCGCAGGGCCGTGGAGAACCTTCCCCGGATAGGCTTGGAAGGTTGGGTCCACCCGGGATCTCAACCGTTCGGGGTCGGCGTCCCGCAGAGCATCGTGGAGAAACCCCGCGGCAACCCACCGATCCCGCTCGACGGGGTTTTCCCGGCGAGCCTCGGCCCAATCTCCCAACAAACCAGCCACCCGGGCCATATGCTCCCGGCGGACAGGCTCCACTTCGGCCCAGTCCGGGAGCTCCCCCCTTGAGGCAGCCTCCAGGATGGGGTGCAGACGCGGTAGATCGGCGATCGGCAATTTAGGAGCCTGCCTCGGTAATGGGGCGAGCCGCGTTACTGGCGCCACGGGACCAGATGCAAGGCGGGACTCCGACTGCATAGCCTTGAGCTACGTCGAGGAGTCCCAACGAAGTAGATGGTCCCGTGCCGCTGAGCCGAGCGGCCTGCCTGGTGGCAGGCTCCTGATGCACCTCCGCGAGACCGCCGAGCGAAGCGCAGGCGAAACCCGAAGGGCACAGGGCGGTTGCGGCGCCAGACTGCGTCATGACTCCTCCCCGATGCTTTGGCATCGCTTTCGTCGTCCTTCCTTGTCTGGCACTCGCAGCCGAGCGGCCCTCGTGACGGCAGGTTCCGCCAGCAATTCCGCGAGACCGCCGAGCACTGCGCAGTCTAGTTCACCAGGGTATGATTGTCGATCAATCGGGTCGAACCGCAGAAGCCTGCTACGGCTACCACAGCGCCGGGTGCGACGGGATCCACGGGAAGAAGGCTATCCGGATCCACAACTTCCGCGTATTGGATCGCAAGGCCTGGGTGGTCGGCCGCCCGCTCTATGAAACCCTCCCGCAACGCTGCGGGCGAAACCTCTCCCCCCGCGAATGCATCTTGGACCGCCATCAAACCCCTGAAGAGCCCCAGCGCGTCCTCTCGTTCCTGTTGGGACAAAAACACGTTCCGAGAACTCATGGCCAAGCCATCCTCTTCCCGGATCACGGACCCCCGAATTACCCGAACCCCGAGCTCCAGGTCCCGCACCATCCGCTCCACCAGGGCGACCTGCTGGAAGTCCTTCTGCCCAAAGACGGCCACGGACGGGCGGAAGAGGCCGAAAAGCCGAGCCACGACGGTCAGGACTCCCCTGAAGTGCCCAGGCCGGAACGCACTGCAGAGGAGGGCACCCATGTGCCCTGGATCCACCGTCACACGGGGCTCCCCAGCAGGGTACATCTCCTCCACAGCGGGCTGGAATAGGAGGTCCACGCCCCTCTCCTCCAGTAGGCCCAGGTCCCGCTCCGGATCCCGGGGGTACCGATCCAGGTCCTCCTCTGGTCCGAACTGCAACGGGTTCACGAAGATGGAGGCTGCAACCAGATCCGAGTCCGTCCTGGCCAGGTCCATGAGGGATAGGTGCCCCTCGTGGAGAAACCCCATGGTCGGGACCAAACTGATCCTGGCCCCGCTCCCTCGAGCCCCCACCAGGGCCTCAGCGAGCTCCCCGCGGGTGCGAAGTACGATCATGGATCCTGAGAGAAGGAGTGCTCCGGACCCGGGTAGCTGCCCCCTCTGACCTCATTCACATAGTCTTTCAGGGCCTTCCTGGTCTCTCCGGCCAGGTCCCCGAACTTCTTCAGAAATTTGGGGCGAAAGGCCGTATTCAGCCCAAGAGCGTCATAGAGCACCAGCACCTGCCCGTCGCAGCCCCCACCCGCGCCGATCCCTATGGTCGGCACCGTCAAAGCCTGCGAGATCTCCTTCGCCAGCGGGGCCGGGACCAACTCCAGGACCATCCCGAAGCACCCCGCCTCCTCGAGGGCCCGAGCCTGGGCCCGGAGCCGCTCCGCCGCGGCTTCTTCCCGCCCCTGGACCCGGTACCCGCCCAGAGCGTGGACGGATTGGGGGGTGAGCCCCACGTGGCCCATGACGGGGATCCCGGCCTGCACCAACGTCTCCACGGTCCGGCAGGTGGCAGCACCTCCGCCCTCCACCTTCACGGCCTCCACACCGGTCTCCTTCAGGACCCGGCCGGCGTTCCGGAGGGCATCCTCAGGGGATACCTGATAGGAGAGAAAGGGCATGTCCAGTACCATAAACGTCTCTGGAGCACCTCGCCTCGCGGCCTTCCCATGGTGGATCATCTCCTCCAGGGTGACCGGGATCGTGGAAGGGTATCCCAGGACCACCTGGCCCAGGGAGTCCCCAATGAGGAGGATATCAACCTCCGCCTCCTCCACGAATTGGGCGAAGAGGAAGTCGTAGGCCGTGAGGGCCACGATCTTTTCGCCCGCGCGTTTCATCTCGAGGAACCGGGGGATCGAGCCTCTCGGTTTCCCGGCTTCAGTATCGGTGGACACAGAGGTCTCCCTGGGCTGACCCCGCTTGTGCAGACCTTCCCTGATGTCGTGAGAGCGTTGAAGCACACCCTCCCGGAGAAGGCAGGGGTCGAAGGTTAGAAACACTTGGAAGGGGTGTCAAACCACCTCCCCATTCTCACTCTAAACCCCCTACAGGGACTGAGGTTGCGCCGGCACCACCCCGAGAGTGAGGGCCCTCCCGGTCTATTACCTCCTTCGCCTTTCCGACCTACCTTTCCGTCATGGCAATGAAATGGGATGCTGTTTTGGTTTCCTCCCTGGCCGGAGAGCTAAGGTCTCTCCTCCGGCAGGCGCGACTCCGAGGCCACCACTTCGGGTGGGCGGAACGTGAGCTTACCCTCTACTTCAGGTCCGGGACCCTCCGGTGGCAGCTCCATCCCCAACGTGGCTGGGTCACCTTCTCCGCGCCGGAGGAGGTTCCGGAAACGGGCCGTCCCCTTTCAGCCCAGGTTTTGGATGTCATTTCACCCCCGGATGAGAGGATCCTGGAGGTACGTCTCCAACGGGCCCGAGGACGGCGGAAGATCCTACGGCTGGTGGTGGAGCTCATGACCAACCAGTGGAACGCCCTCCTGCTGGAGGGGGAAGAGGGCTGGATCCGGCACGGGTTGTGGACCAGGCGGTTGGAGGAGCGGACCCTGGCCGTAGGCCAACGATACACGCCCCCAAGCCCCTCGACCCGGATCGGGATCGACCACCCCCTGACGCTGGAGGAATGGGCAAGGGTCCTCGGTGGAAAATCACCGGATGAGGCTCGGGAGGCCCTTTTGGACGGGGTAGCATTCACCTCTCCCATCAACCTGCCCTCCCTCCTCCAATCCCAGGGGGACCGGGATCATGGGGGTCGACCCTTCGAGGCAGGTCACAAGACCTGGATGGGCCTGAGGGACCCGGCCACCCCCAGCCCCTGTCTTCTAGAATTCAGGGGAGGTAAACAACCCTATCCATTTTTGTTGCAGGGTTTTAACTGTATTCAGTTCCCAACCCTATTGTCTGCCATCCGGGCAGCATCCGAGGCCCCGGGGGATGGCGTGGACAACGGGGCCAAAGTCCGGGAGAGATTGGATGCAGCGCTCCACGTGGCCCGAGGTCGTATCAGAGGGATCCGGAAGGAGTTGACCTCGGCAAGGGATCCTGAAGTCCCGAGGGCATCTGCGAATCTCCTCCTGGCGCGGTTGAATGAGGTGCCTCGTGGAGTGGGATCCGTCACCCTGAGGGGGTTTTCCAACGAGGAAGTCACCGTGAACCTGGACCCGGCCCTGAGCCCTCAAGAGAACGCCCAGGCCCTGTACGCCGAAGCCGCGAGGCGGGAACGAGCCAGAGCTCGACTCCCGGCGCTGCTTTCCAGGGCGGAGGCGGCGCTCGCGCTGCTGGAGGACTTGAAGGACGGACTCATGGACGGGACCGTCACCCCAGCCGACGTGGCCGCCAGAATCCCCAGAGGCGGCCGTCCGCCGCCAACCGGTCCGGGGCAGGAGGAGCGGGCTCCCTTCCGGACCTTTTTCACCTCCGGAGGTCTCGAAGTGAGGGTGGGTAGGAGCTCCAAGGACAACGACACCCTCACCTTCCGCCACTCCCATCCCCAGGATGTCTGGCTACACGCCCGGGACCGGGGCGGCGCCCACGTGGTCCTCAGGTGGAGAAAGGACGCCCCCCCACCCGAGAGGGACCTGGGAGAAGCAGCAATCCTGGCAGCCTTGAACTCCGGCGCCCGAACGTCCGGGACCGTCCCTGTAGACTGGACCCGAAGGAAGTACGTTCGGAAGCCCCGGAAGGCACCTCCCGGAACCGTGATCCCGGACCGGGTCCAAACTCTGTTCGTGGAGCCGGACCCGGAGCTCCCGGAGCGCTTGAGGAGGAAGAGGGAAGAAGAAGAGGAGGCTTAGGGAAGGTGTTTACCCCCGGTCCATCCCCTCTCTGAGGCTCCTCACGAAGTCCACCGCTCGTTCCACCCCGCCCACGTCCAGTGCATTGATCAAAGCGCTCCCCACCACCACACCCTCCGCCACCTCTGCTACTGATGCAGCTTGTTCGGGAGTGGAAATCCCGAACCCCACGGCGATGGGGAGATCGATGGCCTTCCGAAGGGCGTCCACCTCCCGCCCCAACTCCTCCCTGAGCTCCTGCCGGGCCCCGGTCACGCCGGTCCGTGAGATGTAGTAGACGAATCCATCCCCACCCCTGGCGACAGCCCCGACTCTGTCCATGGGGGTGGTCGGAGCCAGGAGCCGGATCAGGTCCAAGTCACTTCCCGTGATCAAGCCCTCCAGGTGAGGATCCGCCCCGGTGGGAAGGTCGGTGAGGAGAAGTCCCTGGGCTCCGGCGGCCGCCGCATCCGAAAGGAATGCCTCCATTCCGTACCGGAGGATAGGGTTCAGGTAGGTGAAGAGAACCACTGGAGTGTGGTGGTCGTGACGGAACCGCCGGAGGATATCCAGTGTCCTCCCAACGGTCATCCCACCTTCGAGAGCCTGGAAGGAGGACCGCTGGATGGTCGGCCCGTCCGCCAGAGGATCGCTGAAGGGGATCCCCAGCTCGATGATATCGGCGCCCGCGCCCGCCACCCCCTCCATGAGGCGCTGTGAGGTCTCCTCATCCGGGTATCCTGCGGTCAGGTAGGGAATCAGGGTCCCCTTCCCCTGAGCTTTTCGGGCTGAGAACGCGTCGCTTATGGTCATTGAAGTACCAGGCATGGGCGTGCCTCGGGGATCTTGGGCCCGGGATCGTTCTACGGCGCCGTATTCCCCTTTAGACTTTAGATGAGGTAGTCGCTGACTTTGACTCCGTACCGTTCGGGGTCGGTGGTCTTGATGATCTTGTGGACCAACTCCCCGGTACTCGGATCCTCCGCCGAGAGATCCACCGACTTCGGCCGGGGAAGAGGGACCCCCAGAGGGTCGGAGATGACCTTCACCATGGGGAGATGCAGCTTGTCGGGGTCCTCGTTCACCGCACTCACCACAGCCATTTCCAGCGTGTCGAGAATCACGAGGGTCCCCACCGGATAGACCCCCGTCGCAGTGATCAGGGCCTTCACCAGAACCGGGTCGAACCCCCGCTTCGGGTTGTCCCTCATCTCCTTGAGGACCGCATCCGGGGGATGGGGGGTGTATTGGTAGCTCCGGATGGAGGTTCCCGCGTCGAACGCATCCGCGACGGAGACGATACGAGAGAATAGGGTCGGTTTCCGGTCGCGGCGGTTCTTCGGGTACCCGGTCAGGTCCACCTTCATGTGGTGCTCGTAGGCGATAAGCATCTGCCGGTACGGCACGTCGTGGAGTCCATGGAGCCCGAAAAGAGCGAGAAGTCCCTCGGTGGGGTGCTGTTGGAGCTCGAACCACTCGGTGTCGGAAAGGGCCCCCGGTTTGTTCACGATCCCATGGTCGATCCGGCTTTTCCCCAGATCGTGGAAAAGGCCCCCCAGGCCCAGTTCGTACAACAGGATCCGGGGCATCCCCAGTCGCTGGCCGATGATCACGCTGAAGATGCAGACATTCACGCAATGGGTGAACGTGTACTCATCGTAGTCCCGAAGGGTGGTCATGGTGAGCATGGACGGCTCATTCGAGAGCACCTGGTCCACGATACCCTGCACCGCGCGCTTCACCTTCCGGACGTTCACCGCACGCCCGACTCGGACATCTGTCAGGGCGTCCTTAGCCACCTGAACGGACTGGGCGTAGGTGCGTTTTGCGGCGTGGAGCGCCTCCTCCTCCTCCATCTCAGGCTCGAGGACCTCCGTCTCGGGGAGGACCTGAATGTGGAGAACTGGTGCCCCGGCCATGTTCTCCATAAAGGCCGGGTAGGGGTCCGATTCATCCGGGGCTCGCACCAGAAGGGAGAGGAATGGGGCCCACTCCGCCAGATCGATGCCGGGGAGGACCTCCACTGCGCCCAGACCGTGGTCGGTGAGAGACCGGGCGAAGCTTCCGAACGTGGAGTAATTGGATAGATCCAGTCGAAGCCTCGTCTCGTTCAGGAAGAAGAAGTCCCCCACCACTCTAAGCTCCGCAGCGCCCTCTTCCTGAACGAGGCCCTCCACGAGGGTATGAAGTTCAGCCAAAGCCTGCTGAACCGCCGAGTTCTCCAGCGGATAGAGTTTCAGGGCCCTCAGGGCGGCGTAGAACGCTGCCAGGATTTTTCTCCCCTGATCCTGGAGGTGGGCGGTGTTCTTCACCCGTGGCGGCTCCGGTTGGTCGGCCATGCCCTTACCCCTCCCCACCGCGGAGCGCACGGTTCACCGCGGTCTTCACCACCGGATCGGTCTCGTCTTTCGCCTTCTCCAGTGCCTCGACCGCTTCAGGCGTGCCCATCTTCCCCAACCCAAGGGCGGCACAGGCTCTGATGTCTCCCGATTCCTTCCGCCCGAGGAAACCTCTTCCGTTCAGGAGCTCGTCAAGGATCGGGACCCCCTCCACATCTCGGAGAAGGCCGAAGCTTTCGAACATGGCGATCTGTTCCGAGACATCAGCCTGTCGGATGGCCCTGCTCTGAATGATCTCCCTGAAATACGGCGCCGACGGTGCAAACCTGAGGGTGCCGAGACCCCGAGCCGCAGCAATTCGGACTTCCCGGTCCGAATCGCTCAGCGCCTCCTGGAGGGCACCAACGGCGGTGGAGGCCTTCAGCGCGACGGCTGCCTCAACAGCCGCCATTCTCACCTTCGGGGAATCGTGGCCAAGGAGGTCCGCCACAGCCGGCCCGGCCTCGGCCAGCTGAATCGCCCCGGCCAATGCGCAGGCCCCCGCGGCCACGATGGGATCAGAGGATCGGATGCAGTCGATAACCGCCTCGCGATACCGCTGAGCGATGACCCTCACCGCTTCCTGAATGATCGTCTTGATCCGGCGGTCCCCGGTCTCTTCCGAGGCCCGGAGGAGTGGCTCCAGCGCCCGGGAGCGCAGGAACCGGAGAAAGGACGCCAGCTCAGCGGGCTGAGGAGATATGGTGCCGTCCTGGATGGCTTGGACGAGCTCCTGGAGGGCGTCGGTCCCGCTCACTTCATCGAGGATCTCCTCTGCCTTGGCCCGCTGTTCCGGTTGAAGGGCTCCCTCCGCCGCCAGAAGTCGGGACACCTCCTCGAGAATGGCACCCGCGGAGCTCAGGGCGCCTCGGCTGAGGAAGTTGGGCAGAAGAGTGCCGAAAAGCCCCAGGATCTCGGTCTGTCTTTCAGGGAACCTCGGCTCCTCCACCCTGTCGAAGAGTGCGGACAGGACGCCTGTCCTCAAGTCCCGGTCCAACTCCTCCCGGATCTCCACCTCGATTCGCGCCCTCTCGCTGGGATCCAAGGAATAGAGCGTGGGATTGAAGTCCTCGGCGCTGACCTGACCCGGCGCCGGGCCTCCCTCCTCGCCCCCAGCCTCCTCCCCCTCTTCCTCCCCAGGTCGGTCACCCAATTCCTGTTCCAGGATCTTCTCGAATCCACCCTTGAACCCCTCTCCAACCGAGGGGAGGTCCACCCCTTCGGCCAGAAGATCCACATAGGTGTATGTGAAGTATTGGAGATCGGTTTCCCAGAGGACGGTGAGAAGGTCATCGCCTTCGGGCCGCAGGTCCCGGGCCCGGTTCAGAACCTGGAGGAATGCCGCTAACTCGTGTTCCTCCAGGCCTTGATGGATAGTGAACTCCCTGATCCCGTCCTTGAAGAGGAGGAAGGCCAGGGAGTCGGAGCGTGCGCCCTGTCGATAGACTTCTTCCCCCATCCATGTGAACCGGTCTTCCTCGACCTGTATCTGAAGGCGGTCCACCTGCTTCCAGAGGCTCGACAGGGCCTCCCCGAACTGGGAAAAAAACCGCTGATAGACCGGGTTGTTGGCGTCGTAGAGCTGTTGGGCCCGGAGCGCCTTGCTCAGGCTGACAAAAAGCTCCTTTACCTCCTCGGTAGGGAGGCTGGAGAGGTCGTCCCAGTTGAGGGAGACGTCCAATGGCCGGTCTTGCGGGTCAGCGGGGGAGTCGATCACGGGTTCAGAGAGTCAGTTCCTTTCCCTCCGCCCGGGCTACGTGAGCCACATCCTTGTCCCCACGGCCACTGAGACACACGAGGATGGGGCCCCCTCCATCGGCTTTCGAGCCCAGGTTGGGGAGGTGAGCGATGGCGTGAGCGGTTTCGAGTGCCGGGATGATCCCCTCCGTTCTGGAGAGAAGATGGAACGCTTCCAAGGCCTCTGTATCGGTGACAGACACGTAGGTGGCACGCCCGCTGTCCTTCAGGAAGGAGTGCTCGGGCCCGACGCCCGGGTAATCGAGTCCAGCCGATATGGAGTGGGCCGGCGCCACCTGTCCGTCGTCGTCTTGAAGAAGATAACTCAGGGAACCGTGAAGCACACCGGGTTTCCCCGCCGAAAGGGAGGCCGCATGGTGGGTCGTGTCAATCCCCTCCCCGGCGGCCTCGACACCGACGAGTGAGACCGACTGGTCGTGGATGAAGGCGTGGAAGATCCCCATGGCGTTGGAGCCCCCGCCCACGCAGGCCACAACATGGGCCGGTAGCTCGCCGGCAACCTCCAGGATCTGCTCCCGAGCCTCCTGGCCGATCACGGCCTGAAAATCCCTCACGATGGTGGGGAACGGATCCGGACCCACCACGGAGCCGATGATATAGTGGGTATCCCGAACATTCGTGACCCAGTCCCGGATGGCTTCGTTGGTCGCGTCCTTGAGCGTCCGGGTCCCGGAGCTGACCGGCCGGACCTCCGCCCCCATGAGCTTCATCCGGTAGACGTTCAGGGCCTGGCGAGCCACGTCCTCCTCACCCATGTAGACCACGCATTCCAGGTCGAAGAGGGCACAAGCCGTGGCCGTGGCCACCCCGTGCTGACCCGCGCCGGTCTCGGCGATGATCCGTTCCTTTCCCATGCGGCGGGCCAGGAGGACCTGGCCGAGGGTGTTGTTGATCTTGTGGGCACCGGTGTGATTCAGGTCCTCCCGCTTGAGGTAGATGGGGGCAGTATCCAACTCGGCCTCCAGGTGCCGCGCCCGGTAGAGAGGACTGGGTCGTCCCACGAAGTCCTTGAAGAGCGCCCGGAGCTCCTCCCAGAAGGCGGGATCGGTCTTCGCCTGCGCGTAGGCAGCCTCCAACTCCTCGAGAGCCGTGATGAGGGTCTCCGGGACGTACCGACCCCCGTACGGACCGAAACGTCCACGCTGTTCGATGACCGCCTCCGTCACTCGCTCCTCCTCGTTCCGGCCCGATGGGCATTCAGGATGAACTCGCTGATTCTCTCAGCACTCTTGATTCCCGGGGCCTTTTCGACACCCGAGCTGACGTCTACGACGTGGGGCTTCAGGACCCGCGCGGCTTCTTCCACATTCCCGGGATTCAACCCTCCCGCCACAACCAGGCGAAGCGCGCCCGGAAACCTCCCTCTGACTTCGGCCACATCCTTCCAGGAGAACGTGGCTCCCGACCCACCCCGCCGCCGGGGGTGCCAACCGTCCAGGAGAATCCCGTCCACCACCTCGGAGTAGGCATCCACCCCCCGGAGGACCTCTTCGACCCCTCTCACCGACAGCGCCTTCCAGATTTCCCAAGGGCCCTGCTCCCTTAATCGGGCGACATCCGCAGGGGATTCCTCTCCGTGGAGCTGGAGGACGCTGGCCCCTATGTGCCTCGCCGCCTCCACGATCCGCGCGATCTCCAGGTCGGCCACCACGGCCACGACGGACGGCCCGAGCCCGACTACGACACGCCGTGCCTGCTCCGGCGTGAGTGCCCGAGGCGTTCCGGCCACGAGGACGACTCCCAGGAACTCCGCCCCGGCTGCTGCAGCCCGGCGAGCATCGGCGGGCCGCGTGAGCCCGCAGATCTTCACCAGGGGAGCGACCCCTGGGTCCTCCCGAGGGTTCACGTCGAGGTCCTACCCGGGGATGGCCCCCCGGTTCTCATCCTACCAGTGAGCGTTCTGGCCGCCTCCCCCGGGTCGGGCGCCCGAAGGAACGTCTCCCCCACCAGGATCCCGTGGACTCCCGCCGCACCCAGGCGATCCACCTCCTCCGGAGTACGGATTCCGGACTCGGAGACAACGGTGACTTCATGGGGGATGGCGGAGAGAAGGTCCAGCGTCACGTCCAGGGAGGTCGTGAAGGTCTGGAGGTTCCGGTTGTTGATTCCGATGAGCTTTGCGCCAACCGACAGGGCACGATCCAGCTCTCCCGGATCGTGGACTTCGACAAGGGGGTTCAGGCCGATCTCGAGGGCCCTGGCGTGGAGGGTCCCGAGCTCCTGATCGGTGAGGATCCGCGCAATCAGGAGGGTGCCGTCGGCCCCGGCGGCTCTGGCTTCGAGAAGCTGAACCGGGTGGATGATGAACTCCTTCCGGAAGACGGGGATGGACACCGCGCCCCGAACGGCCCTCAAGTCCTCCATGCTGCCGCCGAAGTAGGCGGAGTCCGTGAGGACACTGATGGCGGCCGCTCCTGCGTTCTGGTAGGCAGCCGCCAGCTCGGCGGGATCCAGGTGGGGCCGGATGGGCCCGGCGCCGGGCGACCGCCGCTTCACCTCGGCCATCACCGCGACGGTGGTCCCGCCCCTGAAGGCCTGAAGGAGGTCCCGGGGGTGCGGAGCCACCTGAAGCGCTGCCTCAAAATCCGATTCCCTCGACCGTAGGGCGGCTACTTCCAGCCGCTTGGTCCCCACGATGCGGTCGAGGATGCCTGGGGCCTCACTGGAGCCTTGCGTTTCGGGCAACGTTCGGGTATCCTGTATTCGGTTCTTGTTCGGGTCCAGAGGAGGGAGAGGAGAACGATGCCCCTCACAAAGCGTCAAAAAGAGATCCTGGATTTCATCACAGGTTTCATCGAGGAGCGGGGGTACGCCCCCAGCTTCGAGGAAATCGCCAAGGCCTTCGGATACTCCTCTTTGGCCACGGTGCACGAGCACCTCAGCAATCTGGAGCGAAAAGGATACATCCGGAAGGCCTACAACGAGAGCCGGTCGATCGAGATGGTGCCGGAGGAGGGAGCCGGTTCAGCCATGGCGCTCCCGTTGCTCGGGGCCGTCGCTGCGGGCCTCCCCATCGAGGCGATCCAGGACCAGGAGTCCCTCTCGGTCCCCATGGACATGGTTCGGCCCGGGAAGGACAACTTCGTTCTCCGGGTGGAGGGCGACTCCATGATCGACGAACAGATCCGTGACGGGGATTACATCGTGGTGAGCTCCCAACCCACGGCCACGGACGGAGAGGTGGTGGTGGCGCTGTTGGGAGGGGAGGCGGCCACGGTGAAGAAACTCTACCGGGAAGCGGGGGGCCGGATTCGTCTCCAGCCCGCCAACCCCGCGATGGATCCCATCATCGTGGATGCCCAGGACGTCGCGGTTCAGGGCGTGGTGGTAGGGTTGATCCGAAGGTTCTGAGGGGGTGGGCGGGGGGATGGGGGCGCGCAGAAGCGCCGGGCCCCGGGCGGTGCCGTACAAAGGAGAACGAGGATGAGAAGGACATTCCTGGTCGGTCGAGTGACGCCGAGAGGGGCAGAAATGGTGGTTGCGGAGGGGTCCAGGAGTCCTGCACCCTTCCCGGGGCCTTGGAGTCTGAAGGCGCTAGTTCGATCCTCGGTCCCTGCCAATCCCGCCGGACCGGGGCCCGAGGGTCAAACGGTCCACTAGGGACCGCCCGCCCACACAGGTGCAGAGACCGTCCGCGCCAGCGCGGGAACCGCTCTACTCCACCGTGTTGGTGGCCTCCCTCAACTCCTCCAACTTCGCGTAGCCGGCACCCGAATCCAGAGACTCCGAGGCCAGCGCCATCGCTTCCGGCAGGGTCTCCCCCCTTCCCGCGACATAGAGGGCACCGGCAGCGTTCAGGACTACCGCCGCTCGGGCTCCGCCGCCCTCCTGCCCTTTCAGTACCCGAGTGACGATGCCGGCATTCTCCTCCGGGCTCCCCCCCGCCAGGGATTCGGCTGAGATAGCTGAGAACCCCAGTTGTCCGGGAGTGATCATCCCTTCCTGGATGGCCCCGTCCTCTCTCAACTCGGCGACCTGGGTGGGCCCCAGAGGGCTCAGCTCATCCATGCCGGGAGAGCCGTGTACCACCAGAGCCCTCTTGTGCCCCAGCTCTCGGAGCGCTTCTACAATGAGCCACAGGATCCCGGGCTCCGCCACTCCCACCATCTGCCGCATGGCACCAGCCGGATTGGTCAGTGGACCCAGGAGGTTCATGATGGTGGTGATCCCCAGGTCCTTTCGGATGGCCCCGACATGGCGCATGGCCGGATGCAGAAGGGGGGCAAACATGAAGACGATCCCCACCTCGTCCAGGACCCTCCCCATATCCTCCGGGCTCATCTCGATCTTTACCCCAAGGGCCTCCAGGACATCTGCACTCCCGCTCCTGGAGGTGAAGGACCGATTCCCATGCTTCGCGATCCGAACGCCCATCCCCGCCGCCACCAATGCGGCCGCGGTGGAGATGTTGAAGGTCGTGACGGTCCCTCCACCCGTGCCGCAGGTATCGGTGAGTTCCCCGGGATCCTGGGCCGGCACTGGGATCATCATCTTTCGCAGGGCCCGCACCCCGCCGGCCACTTCGGCGGGGAGCACCCCCCGGACCCGGAGCCCCATGAGGAGCGCGCTGACCTGAACCGGGGAGGCCTCCCCCGAGATGATCGCCAGGAAAGCCTCTTCGGCGGCCTCCGCCGAAAGGGCCTGACCCTGGGCAACCTCGCTTATGAAGGGTCGGAGATCTGCGCCGCCTCCCCTGGCCTGATCCGGCATGGTCGATCCTCTTCCTGTACACTGTTCCTCGGGGTCGCACCTCCGAGCCGGCGCACGCGTCCCGCGCCGGGGTGGAAAGGGTAACGGTAATTGTGCTCCGGGGGGTTCGGCCAGCTTTGCTTGACGTTCCACTCGGCCTCTCTACCTTGTCCGCGTGAACTCCGCCACGGACAAACGCTTCCGATTGACCCTCCAGTACGACGGGTCCTACCTCATGGGTTGGCAGCTCCAGCCCAGGGGCCGGACCGTCCAGGGAGAGATCGAGGACGCCCTCAAGAAGATCACCGGGGAACGATACCCGGTGGTGGGGTCCGGAAGGACGGACAGCGGGGTGCATGCCACCGGGCAGGTGGCGGCCGTGACCCTCCCTGAACGATGGGATGTCTCGGAGCTGCACAAGGCCCTGAACGCCCTCCTCCCCTCGGACATCTGGGTGCAGGAGCTGACGCAGGTGCCAACCCACTTCCACCCTCGCTTCCACGCGGTAGCCCGGAGCTATCGGTATCAGGTCGGGCTCGCCCACGAGTCGGCTTCACCCTTCTACCGGTCCTGGTGTTGGCCGGTGGCGAAAGAGCTCGATCTGGATCTGCTCCAACAGGCAGGGGCGCTCCTCCTCGGCAACCACTCCTTCAAGGGGTTCGCCAAGTCCGGGCAGGAGCATCGTGGCGACCGGAGCATCGTCTACGAGGCGGCCTGGGTGGGTTGGGGAAGGATCGGGCTGGCGTTTCACATCACGGCCAACCGGTTCCTTCACCACATGGTCCGGTACCTGGTAGGAACCATGGTGGACGTGGGCCTCGGACGGCGGCTTTTGGCGGAGATGGAGGCCCTCCTTTCCGATCCGAACACGCCGCACGTTACCTCGGCCCCGGCTCCCTCCGAAGGGCTCTTCCTCACCGAGGTTCAGTACCCTGATCCCTTGCCGTTGGACCCC
>JBDHCH010000048.1:0-19826 GCA_039592115.1 Gemmatimonadota bacterium
GGGTTCTCAACGGAAGTCCGACTCAACCCCCGATGAGGCGCACCCCACCAGATCCGGTATCGATCCGGACGGTCCCACGCCCATCGCCGAGTACGCCCCGAAGGAAGTTCCGCTTTACCTGCCGAACCTCGACGGGTATGTCCATGTCGATTCCCCCGCTGCCCGTGTCCACCTCGATCTCGGCCCCGAGATTGGATGGGACCCTGAGGGTCACGCTACCCGAACCGGTATCGATGACCAGCTCGTCCACATCTTCCAGCAGCTCCAGTTCCACCGAACCGCTCCCGGTGTCCATGTGTACGTCCGTCGCGGAGACCCGGGAGAACCTGATCCTCCCCGACCCGGTGTCGACCTTGAAGTAGGAAGCCGACACTCCGCTGCCCTCGACGCTACCACTTCCGGTGTCGACATTCACTTCCTGGCCCTGTACATCGGTGAGCTCAACACCACCGGAGCCGGTATCGACCAGGAGATCCCCACGGAATTCCCGAACCACCACTGAACCCGACCCGGTGTCGATGTTCAGGCTCCCGCTACCGCCTTCCGCGCTGATGGCCCCGGACCCTGTATCCACCAACAGATCCGCGTCCACGGCCCCGACCTCCGCCTCACCGACGGCCTGGTAGACAGCCAGGTCCATTCCTGCGGGGACGCTGATCCGGAGGTCCGCCCAGGCCTCGAGACCACTCCCGGAACCCCGAATGTCGACCTGGTCCCCCCTGCCTTCGCCCCCGTCTCCGAAGGTTCCATCGTCCCGGACCCGGATCTGGGTTCTGGATCGACGACCCATCTCGGGGTAGATCACTTCATCGGCTGGATACCGGATCACGAGTGCCTGGCGGCCGCGGACGTCTTGCACGCCGACCTCCAACCGGTCCGCGTCCCCACCACCCCGCATGACGCGGACAACCACGTCACTGCCCGATCCGGGCACGATCTCCACCTGGCCGGCCAGATTGTAGACCGACACCTCGCTTCCCGATACGCGGTGCTCTTCCTGGGCCACGAGACCGCTGCCTGGAACGGCCACAGCCGATGCGACCAAACCGAGGAGGAGCCCACCGGAAAGATCCCGTCTGAAGAACTGTCTCATTGTCCTCTCCTGCCTATGAAAGAAGGTTAGCCTTCCTGATGACCAAGATCTGATTCAGCCTGAACTTCAGTGTCCGACTGTGAGCCGGGCGGAACCGGTACCTTCGCGATCCAGAAAATCCCTTCGCCGGAGGCTGATTTCTCCGTCGAACGCTTCCAGAACGAGCTGAGCACCGCCCGACCCGATCGTGAACCCGAACTCGTGACCCGACCGGAATCCTCTGGACCGAATCGGGAAATCCGCCTCGAACTCTCCCTCGTACGCCAGGACCGTGACGTCGGCGTCCACCTCAGGGTCGAGGAACAGGGTGAGATCGCCTGAATGGGTGTGGAACGCATAGCTCCCGCCCGGAAGGAGCGTCCCCATGAAATCGATCTCGCCGTGGGTCGAGCGCACCTTGAGATCCCGTCCGGAAACCTCCTCCAACTCTATGTCGCCGGATACGGATTCCAGGTCGAGGTCCGCGCTCGAATCCACAACTCGGATCTCGTCGTCACCGGTCCTCAGGCGGGCCGATTCTCGGAGTCCATCCGCGTAAATCGATCCTTCGACAGAACCGGCGTTCACCCGGCCGCTGAGGTCTTCCAGGAAGATGTCCCCCTTCAGGTTCCGGACGGTTACCCCACCCGCCAGGCGGCTGATCTCCACGTCCAGCTTCGGCCCGGAAACCTCGACGTCCATCCAGGCTGGAAGGCGCAATCTCAGCTCCTCGGCCCGACTTCGGTTCTTTCTGTCCAGGGCCTCCATCTCGATGGTGCTCCCGGACCGGGTGAAACGAAACACGATGGCCTCGTCCGCATCGGCTTCGGCTCTGAGCTCATCTCGATCCCACCCCTCCACCTCCACCGAGCCCGAGAAGTCACGCAGGAGCAGACGGTCCCCTTCCCTGACCTGAATGACGGTATCCTTCGCTGCGAATGGCGATCCCATCAGGACGGCGGCAAGCAAGAGTTCGAACATCACCGTTCCTCAGCTGACCGGGGCCACGAAAGCCGTGGCCTCTCGGAGGTAGGTCGCCTTGCTTTCCACGGACCGTGCCAGGTGCTTCTCGAGGAAGGGGTTTCCCGGATCCGACTGAAGAGCCCGAACCGATTCCCGAATCGCCTGGTCGATGATCCCCAGGTTCTTCTCCAGGATCCTGACGGTTTCCTCTTCGATGCGGTCGCTGTGCTGTGCCAGGAGGACCTCCATCTGGGCCACCTCCCTCGCGGCGTCTCCGAGCTCGGGGCTCGCTTGGCTGACCAGTTCCACCCAAGGAGAAGGACCGGCGGCCGGCACGCCGACGGAGGTCGGCTGCGGCCCGTGTAGGAACGCACCAGCCGCGCCCGAGAAGAGGGCCAGGATCACCCCGGCGGCAGCCGCCTGGAAATAGGAGAGGCGGAATCCTCGCCTCCCCGACTCCTCGGAAGGACGTTGCCGCCATGGATGGAGCTCGATCACCTTCGGGTGTTGGGATCCCTCTCCGAGGATCGCTTCGGAAATCCCCGGCCAGAGATCTCTCTCCGGAAACCGCTCAGGAAGGGTCCTGGCCACCCGTCGGACATCCGACAACTCCCGGAGGAGGTCGCTGCAGGAGGCGCATTCCTCCAGATGGGATTCCAACCTCCCGGCCTCCAGCGGGGAAAGATCCCCGTCCAGGTAATCGGAAAGCGTTTGGGATTCCGGATGTGTCATCCGCCCGCCCCTTCAGTTCAGGTAATCCCGGAGCATCATCCGGGCGCGATGCAGCTGCGATTTGGATGTGCCGGAGCTGATCCCCATCATCCTGCCGATATCCGCGTGGGGATACCCTTCGATCTCATACAGCACGAACACTTGCCGGGCCCCCTCCGGGAGCCGTTGGATGGCCGCCTCGCAGTCCAGGGCGAGGCCCGCCGGTTTCTCCCTGGATGGCATCCGATCGAGGACCTCCCCACCTCCGGCCTCCCGCTGGGCTCTCCTCCTGAGGGTTTCCCGACGGGAGAGGATGAGATTCACCGCCAACCGGTACAGCCACGTTCCGAAGGAGGACTCCCCCCTGAATGTTCCCAGCTTCTGCCAGGCTCGGATGAACACGTCCTGGGTGAGGTCCTCCGCCCATTGAGCCCCGGCCATCCGAAGCGCCAGGGAGAATACCCGCCCGTGGTGCAGGCGATACAGGCGCTCGAAAGCAGCCTGGTCGCCCCTGGCAGCCAGCTCGGCATCCCTCCCGTCTTCCTTCGGCCTTACCGTCACCTTGGGCTCGATGAGTCTTCCTCCAGAGGACCGTCCTCTCTCAACCTGCTTTGACGAGTCCCTGGTGGAAAAGGTTCGAAACAACACGATCCTTGCGTCGGGATCGCCCCAACCCCACCATTTCTTTTCGTCTCCTTCTGATCTTCTCTGCCCGGGAGCGGGAATCCATGCAAGTCCTTCCCATCGACCTCACCGCCGTGATCGCAGTGATCATGGGGACCTCTATCGTCCTCATCCCCATCATCGGCTTGACGGCGAGGTTCGCGTTGAAGCCCACGGTGGAGGCCCTTTCCCGGGTCTTCGAAGGGAGGGGCAGGGACGAGGCCGTGCAGATCCTCGAGCGGAGAGTCGCTCTGCTGGAGCAGCAGGTAGAAGTCATGGAGACCTCCGTGGGTCGCCTGGAGGAAACCTCGACGTTCGATGCCCAGCTGAGGAGCGGAGGAGGAGAGGCCGCCGCGCAGCTCCCCGGACCCCACCAAACACCCCAATCCCCATAAGGGCCTGCCGACACGGTCGCCATGCCTCCGCTCACAGGTATTCAGATCATCGCGCATCGGGGCTTCAGCGCCCGGGCTCCGGAGAATACGCTCTCCGCACTCGATGCAGCCCTGGCGGCCGGAGCCGATGCGGTGGAATTCGACCTCCGAACCGCAGCGTGCGGCACACCCGTTCTCTTCCACGATCCAATGCTCGGACGCACGACCAACGGTGTGGGGCCACTGGGGCGGCGCCCGGTGGGTCATCTCAAGGCCCTCGACGCAGGAGGATGGTTCGGAGCAGCCTTCAAGGATGAACGGATCCCGACTCAGGAGGAGGCCCTCCGGCATGTGGCCGGACGCATCAACCGGGTATACCAGGACATCAAAGCGTATCGGGAGATGGAGGACCTGGATCGCATGGTGGAGATCACCCGAAAGACCGACATGGCCGGAGTTACCGTCTTCGTGTCCTCGGACTGGGTGGTCATGAATCGCCTGCGCCGGGTGGCCCCCGAGATCCAGCGGGCTTATCTGGTCGAGGAGGCCACCGCATTCCCCGAGGCCCTGGACCGGGCGGTGGTGGATGAAGGGTCCTTCCTGAGCCTGGAGTTCGAGCTCGCCCTCGGGAGTCCGGATGGGGTCCAGGAGGCACGCGAGAATGACGTGGGTCTCGTGGCCTGGACGGTGAACGACCCGGACTCGGCCGGCCGCCTCGCGGCCCTCGGAATCCACCAGATCACCACGGACGAGGTGGCCGACCTCCTCTCCTGGAGAGATTCCCAAGGTTAGGGAAGGGCTTCCCAAGTGGGGCGAGCCGCACCTCACTTGGGCAGACATTCCTTACGCTACTGTGGCTCGTCGACCGGAGCGGAAGCCCGTCAGGGTCCGCTGAGCGGCGGGATGGTTTCCTCAGAAGCCTCATCTTTGCGCTCCGGAAGCAGGAACAGGAAGGTGCTTCCCTTTCCCGCCTCGCTCTCGACCCAGACGTTCCCCTGGTGAGCTTCCACCAAACCCTTGACGATGGAGAGCCCCAACCCGGCGCTCTTCTTGCCCCTCCGGCTCACCTGCCAGAAACGATCGAAGAGGTACTTCTGATCCGGTTCGCGGATCCCTGGACCGGTGTCCGACACCCAAAAGAGGATGCCGCCTTCCTCCGGCTCCCTCCGGGCACCAACCTCCACTTCCCCACCCTCCGGCGTGAACTTCAGGGCGTTCTCCACCAGGTTCGAGAGGACCTGGAGCACACGGTCCCGATCCCCCCAGCCGTCGGTGTGGGCATCCCGCATTCTGCACCGAAGGAGCAGTCCGCTCTTCCGGGCCGCCGCACCGTGGAGAAAGACGACTTCTTCGAGGAGCTCGGAGACCTGAAAAGGGTCCGACGCCACCCGGAACACCCCCGCCTCCATTCGGGCGACATCCAGGAGATCCTGGATCAGACGGTTCATCCTCCCGGCAGATCGCTTGATGGAAAGGAGGTGATCCCGTCGTTTCTCCTCCGAAACGGGAAGATCCAGAAGGAGGCTCGCAGCGGAGAAGATCGTCCCCACCGGGTTTCTCAGATCGTGGGACACCACCGCCAGTACCTCGTCCCGTGCCTGAATGGCCTTCTTCAGGTTCACCTCGGCGGCTCGGGTGGCGGTCATGTCAGTGAAGGTCAGCACCGCGCCGCGTACCTGCCCACCATCTTTCAACGGACGGAGGGAGATCTGGACGGGAAAGGAATTCCTTCCCGCGCCCCAGAGGATTTCATTCCGCTCGGATATCGGTTCTCCCGTCTCCAGGGCCTTGAGGATGACACACTCGGACCGGGGGTTGGGTGTCCCTTCGGCCCCGGTATGGTGGAGCAGGTCGTGGATGTCCCGCCCGATCACCATTCGAGTGGAATATCCCAGCCGCTCCGCCCCGGCCCGGTTCAGGAAGCGGCATTTCCCCTGAACGTCGATCCCCACGACACCGTCGCCTGTCGCCGCCAGGAGGGCATCCGCTTCCCGTCGAGCCCGGGTCGCCGCCCTCCTGAAGGCGTCGGTCTCCCGCATGAGGCTCTGGTACCTCCAACCGAGAAAGAGGAGAACCAACAGCGGGAGGAAGGGTCCGAAGAAGAGGAGCCCGCGTGTGATGAGATCTTCCTGGTCCCTCTTGGACTGAACCGCCTGCCTCCCCGCTGCGGCCGCATTCGCTACAGCCCCCCGGAGTGCCCTCGTGGCGGAGAGGATCTCATCGTACCTGGCCCGCTCCGTGTCCCAGTCCTGAAGGAAATCCTCCCGTCCCACCTCCTCGTTCAGGACTGCCCGGTGCCCCTCGTTCCATGGAAGGGACAGCGCAATCACTCGGGTATGCGCTTCGCCGATATCCATCCCGAGTTCGTCCGTGAGCGCCTGCAGCGAATCCAACGCCTGGCGCTCCTCCCGGTAGGCGTCCCGGTAGTGTTGTCTGAAACGGGAGTTCCCGGAGAAGAGATAGGCCTCGAGAGCGGCGTTTCTGTTTGTCTGGGATAACTCGATCTGGGCAGTGTACCGCTCGGCCGGAGCCAGCACCGTCTGCACGCGGTCCTGGAGTAGGGAAACTTCCCGGTTCAGGTATACCGGGACCACTGCGAGGGCGACGAGGGCACTGAAGAGGAAGAGAAGGGAGAGGCCCGTGATCCACCACATGGCTCGGTCCCCAGCCGGCTTGCTGGGGAGGGTGATATCCCACGGCAGAGGGGTGGGTGCCTTTCCCTGCCCGGAGGATCGATGGGTGGACCGCTTTGCCATGAGTGACGAGCCTCGCTCCCCTTTCCTGGCGGTTGGTCAGATCTTAATGAATACCCGCTTCCAATACAGCAACCACATCAGGCCGAGCCAGAAGAGGACATAGGAAACGGCAAAGGCCAGGGACGCATCAATCGGGTCCGCCCATGACGCATATAGACTCTCGTAGATCCAGCCCCTCATGGAGCTGGTCCCGCCCTGGACCCTCCACAGCCCCAGGAGTTTGGCCAATAGTCCCGACGCTACGAAGACAGCGATTGCATTCATCCCATAGACCACGAAAGGCCTGGCCCACGCCTTCCACCTCTTGACCTCCATCACCCAGAACATGACGCCCAGGAGGAGGGCCCCGGCCCCACCCGTGAAGACCACGTAGGAGCTGGTCCAGATCCCCTTGTTGATGGGAAAGACCAGCCCCCACAACGCTCCCACCGCCAGGCCCGAGGTCCCGGCAACTACGAGCCCCAGAGCGATCCGAGGGGCGGAGCCACCTTTTCGGATCCATTCCCCCGCGAAGATTCCAAGAAGGGTCGTCCCGATGGCTGGCATAGTGCTGAGGAGCCCTTCCGGGTCCCACATCTCCCGCCAGAGGTGGTCCCCCAAGATCAAGCGGTCCAGATAAGCCCCCAGGTTCCCCTCCGGCGATAGATCGCCAGGGCCGTATCCAGGGACCGGGACGAACGTGAGGAGAGCCCAGTATCCCAGCAGGAGCAAGAGAACCGTGACTCCCCTTCCCTTCTTATCCAGGAAGAGGTAGGCCGTTGCTGCGAACAGGTACACGACTCCGATTCGCTGGAGGACCCCCATGATCCTCACGTTGAGAAGATCGAATCGAGGGAAGGCCGCCATGAAGATTCCGAGACCGAAGAGAATCAGTGACCGGCGGAGGATATGGAGGGTCAACCCCCGCCGCGAGTCTCCGCGGGCCAACCGCTTCCCGAAGGAGAGGGGGATGGAAACCCCCACGATGAACAGGAAGAAGGGGAAGATCAGATCGGTGGGCGTCCAGCCGTGCCACTCCGCGTGGAGGAGAGGCGGATACACGGTGCTCCAGCTCCCCGGGTTGTTCACCAGAATCATGCCGGCGATGGTGAGCCCCCGGAAGGCGTCCAGGGATTCGAGCCGCCCCCTTGGCATCTCGGCGCTCATCGTCCGTCTGCCTGTTCGGAGAGAAGCGTTCGCTCCACGAAGTCGGCCAACTCTCCGATAACCCCAGGGGCATCCAGGGCAAACAGGGGAAGGCTCGACTCGAGTGTTGGATCGTCCGTCACCAGAGCCAGAGTCCGGGCCGAATCCGGGTCATCGGGATCGAAGAGGGGAGAGGAGTGGGCTTCCCGTCTGTGGATTTCGATCTTCGGTTCGGGGGAGGTCTTGAACCCCTCCGCGAGGACCAGGTCCGCATCCCAGAGGTACCTCCTGGCGAGCTCGGACAGGGGCATCTCCTCCCGGGGCCAATCCCCGACCACCGCGAAGTCTCTTGGTCCCGAAAGGACCGTCCGGACAGCCCCCCCCTCATGGCGGTGCCTCCAGGAGTCCTTCCCCGGGTGGTCCAGCTGGAACCCATGTCCGTGCTTGGCTGTCATGATCCTCCAGCCCCGGCGATTCATCTCCGCGGCGAGTGACACCGTGAGCCCCGTCTTCCCGGCGTTCTTCTTACCGATGATGCAGAGGACCGGAGGCAGGCCGGCCATCAGGGGGTCCCGGGTCCCGGAAACCCTGGGGTGACTGCCCCTTCTCGCCTCGCTTCGAGAACAGCCTCCACCTTCTTCCCGTCCTCCACGGCATTCACGTTCGTGAAGACCATGCTCACCTCCTCCGGCTCTCCCAGCTCCTCCATGGGGAGGACGTCGAAATCGACCGTGTTCAGAAGAGCCATCATCGAACGGGGTCCGGACCTGGTCAGCTCCCGAGCCGGCCCCAAGCATTCCATGCCGTAGGCGGCGCAGAGCGGCTCCATCCCCAGTGGTCCATTGCTGGCGGGCACCAAGGCGGCCTTCCGGTCCCCCCTGAAAGCGAGGATCCGGTTTATGAGGCTGGCGTCGATGAGAGGCATGTCACACCCGAGAAGGAAGGCGCCCCTCAACCCCACTTCCTTCGCCCACTCCAGGGCCGTGATGAGCCCGCCCATTGGACCCAACCCCGGCAGGACGTCCGGACGGCTTGGCACTCCGAAGCCCCTTGAAACGAAGAGATCGCTCCCGACCATCCCCCGCAGAGGGAAACTCGGGCTCAGAGCATCCAGGGCCCATGACGCCATGGGCTTTCCACCCATCAGCGCCAGGGCTTTCGGCCGTCCGTACCGGCGGCTCTCCCCCCCGGCAAGCACAACGCCCAGGAGGTGATTGGGAGGCCAAGCCCTGGGACCTCTCACGGTCCTTCTCCTTCCCAGTTCCCTACCCTCGCCTCACCCGCGTAGAGGTTGAACCCGCCACTCCGGGTAAACCCGATAAGGGTCACATTGAAGGTTCTGGCCAGGTCCACGGCCAGGGTGGAAGGCGCCCCCACGGCCACGACCGCCGGGATCCCGGCAGCCACCGCCTTCTGGATGATCTCGAAGGAGGTCCGCCCGCTCACCACCAGGACCCGTTCTCGGAGGGGGAGGTCACCCTCCAGGAATGCCCGGCCCACGACCTTGTCCACGGCATTGTGGCGCCCCACATCCTCCCTGACCACGAGAGCCTCCCCGTCCGCGTTGAACAACCCCGCCGCGTGGTGCCCGCCGGTCCGCTTGAACCCCTTCTGGTTTTCCAGGAGGAGATCCGGAAGGCTCGGGATCCCGGTGGCCTCCAGCACGAGTCCGCCGTCGGGTAGCGGCTGACACCCCTTCATCTCCAAGGCCTCGAGGGACCCCTTGCCACAGACGCCACAGCTGGACGATGTGTAGAAGTTTCGAGTGAGGAGTTCCGGGTCCAGATGTACGCCGTCTCTGAGGCGGACGGTCACCACGTTGTACTCCTGGATTTCGCCGGTTTGGCAGTAAGTCACCTCCTGCACCTGATCCCGACCGGTGAGGATCCCCTCGGAAAAGAGGAACCCGGCTGCGAGCTCGAAGTCGTGGCCCGGTGTCCTCATGGTCACGGACACGCTCGCCGCGGTTCGCGTGCCGCTCCGGCCGGATTCCACCCTCACCTCCATGGGCTCTTCCACGGCCACCTGATCCCTCCGGGTCCGACGGATTCCGGGTTCCAGGCGCTCTACTTTCAGGGTCGAGCTGGCCTTCCGAGTCGAGATCAGAACGACCTCCTCCTCACCCGCCGAACCCGAGCATACCCCCGAACATCAGGGAGGGGATCAGGATGGCCAACCAGCCGAGAATCGCGGTGAGGACGGCCTTCCCCGTCCCGAAGTCCAGGGCCTGGCGGATCGCGATGATCCCGGCAGCAAGCATCCAGAAAGGGAGGATCAGGCGAATCACCCCACCGACGAGGGGCAGGATGGCAAGTAGGTAGAGGACCCCCGGGGACTGTGCGAACCCCAATGTCCGGAGCAGCTCCCCCCAGGTCGCCGTGCCGCCGAGGATCTTGTCTCCGATGAGGTAGGTGACGGCCGCCCAGATGAGCCAACCCACCAGCGCGGCCACGGGAGCCATCAAGGCCGCCCACAGGCCGTCTCCGGCGACTCCGATCCCGGACGCTACCGCCACCATTGCGACGACCGCAGCAGCCTGCGGAGTTGCCGTGGAATCAGCCTCCACTTCCTCGTACGTCTGAATGTCGAGGGTAGCCGCACCGATCATGCGGGCCACCAGGTCACTTTGGGCCATGGTACAGATCCTTTTCTCGAGTGAAACGGGTGCAGGAAAAGATAGGTGTCCTCCCCGGATTGTGAAAACGCTTTCTCATGATGGCGATGGGCCCCGGAAGCGCATAAACTCGAAAAGTGAAAACTTCGTCGAGATCTGGCCGAAGAAGGTGGCCTCAGCTGAGGTCCAGCTATCTCCTTGGGGCGTTGTTGGCTTGGGCCGTCCTGCTGGGGGCCTGCTCAGAATCTGGAGGCCCGTCCGGTCCCTCTGGTCCGGGGGTCCTCTCCGTTGTGGCGGGGGATGGAGTCAGCGCCCCAGCGGGAACCGTGGTCCCCGGCGGCCCGGTCTTCGAGCTCGTCGACGAGGCCGGAGAGCCCATGGTCGGCGTCTTCATCCAGCTGGAGGTCCTCGCAGGAGACGGCAGACTCTCCACGTACTCGATTCAGACGGACCCGCGGGGTCGAGCCGGTGCCATCTGGGTCCTGGGGAGGACGACCGGGGCCACCCAGCGCCTGCGAGCCTCTCATGGGGCCCTGACGGCCGAGGCCACCGCAGAGGCCGTAGCGGCCGCTCCGGGGAGCATCTTCCAGGGGCGTCTCGGCTATGTCGAATATCGACCGGGCAGGCTTCCCCTGGTCTTGACGGCACCTCACGGCGGGTACCTCGAGCCCTCGGAGATCCCGAATCGGGGATGGGGGGTGACCGGCCGGGATCGAAACACACAGGAATTGACCCTGGCCATCCGGGACGCCCTTCATTCCCGAACCGGGGCCTACCCACACGTGATCATCTCACACCTCCATCGGATCAAGCTCGACCCGAACCGGGAGATCATGGAGGCAGCCCAGGGGGACCCCTACGCAGAGCGAGCGTGGTGGGAGTTCCAGATCTTCGCGGACGAAGCGGGCTTCCTGGTGGAGGACGACTTCGGCGAAGGGCTCCACCTGGATATCCATGGACACGGGCACGCGATCAATCGGCTGGAGCTCGGGTACCTCCTTTCCCGGACGGACCTGGCCCAGACCGACCAGGCGCTCTCCGGATCGACCTATGTGAACAAGAGCAGCCTAAGGGCGTTGGCGTCCAAGGCCGGGGCTTCGCTGGCAGATCTGGTGCGGGGGCCGTTCAGCCTGGGAACGTTGATGGAGCAGAGATTCGTCCCGGCGGTGCCCAGTACCTCCCAACCGAATCCAGGACAAGACGACTACTTCACCGGCGGATACAACACGGTCCGGCACGGCTCCAGGGACGGAGGGAGTATCAGCGGAATCCAGATCGAGCACCACTACCCGGGTCTTCGGGATGAGGCTCAGAACAGGGAGCAATACGCCGAGGCTTTGGCGGATGCACTCCTGGCGTTCTTCCCTGCGCATTTGGGGTTCGAGCTGGCACCGCCCGGGGGAAATTAGGGGAGGCCTACCACCCGAACAGGACCGCCTGCCCTTGGAGCGAGTTGTAGATGCCGCTGGAGGAATGACCCACGCCGGGCACCACCGACAGCTCGCTCTCGTTGTCCGGATAGTAGGTCTCCATGAAGCTGAAGACCGTCAAGCCCCTGAGGTACCGGTTAGGACCCTGTAGCATGGCGCCGCAGCTCATGTCGAGCATGTCGGTCCCCACGTCCGCGTCTCCCACGAAGTACTGGACATCCCGGGAGCTGAGCTGGGCCCTGACCTGTTCCAACTCCTGGGCAGCGATGTAGGGATTCACCTCCTCGAGCCCGTAATGCCAGCGGTTGTAGTTGGGGCATTGAGATCGGTCCGGGAGCCCCCAGCCCCCGTCCTCCCCTTGCCCAGCCCTCTCCGGCCCCAGAAAGAGCCAGGTGGAAGGATTCGCCGGCAGGTAGCGGAATCGGAGGTGAGGCAGGGATTCCTCCATCCGGCTTCCGGCCGCGAACCGATGGACGTACTGACCCCCCGCCGAGTGACCTGTCACCACGACTTTCCTCAACCGGGGGTAACGCAGGGAGTCCCCCAGGATGGCCAGGATCCGGTCCACCGCGCCGTAGGAGCTGATTCCATCGGGATCCCCTGGCAGGGTGTTGGACTGATCGCCGCGCTTCCAGCCACCGCTCGTCCAGATAGGCTCGTCCGGGTCCGCGCCGTCACTCGCGGTCTGGAAGTGGGGAGCGATGACGAGGGTCCGGTCCAGCACCCCGTATCGCTGGGTGGCGCCGATCATGGTGGCGAAGTAGTCGTCGGGATTCCGGTTCGCGCCATGGACGACGATGACGGCTCGGTCCACCAGTGTATCACCGTCGAGGAGAGGGAGGGACCGATATACCGGGAGGAAGAATCCACCCCCAAGAGGCACCTTTTCCCAACATCGCTGATCCGGGAGCGTGCAGGGGCGGAGGAGAGGGGAAATCTCGGGCCCCGTGGGGCCTCCACCGCCTTCACCGCAAGCTGCGGGAAGACCGAGGAGCAGGAGAATCGGGCCGAGGGGACTGCGCCTGACCAGGTAGCCCATCCCTCCACCTTCCTTTCGGTGCGGAAGCCCCGGGCGAAGCCTCCAACGCGGTACGTCACCCCCCAGGAAAATACGACTCCAACGCTTCCTTGGGAGGAGGCGGGCTGAGGAGACTGACCCCCACCATGAGGACCGCGGAAACCACGAAGCCCGGGAGCACCGGATCGATGGTCTCCGGGCCGAATCCCTTCCAAAGGAAGGTGGCCAGGACCCCGCCGATCATCGCCGACGCCGCTCCCTCCTTGGTCCCCCTCCGCCAATAGACACCGAGGACGACCGGCATGAAGAAGGCCGAGGCCATCAGGGCCGTGAACAAGAGGACGATGAACTGGACCAGCTCCCCCTCCCCCACCCCGGTCAGCAGAAGGAGGACCGGTATGCATCCCACCACGAGAATCCCCAGGCGGTCGACCATCACCTTCTGCTTCTCCGACGCACCTGGGTGGACCAGGTTCTGGTAGAGATCGTAGGAGAGGGCTGACCCCGCCACGATCAGGAGGGAATCCACCGTCGACATCATGGCCGAGGTGATGGCTGCCAGCATGAGGGCTCCCAGCGTCGGAGGCAAAACGGCGCGGGCGATCATCGGCATGGCCAGATCACCGGTGGGGAGAACCGGAAACAGGACCACACTGGCCAGGGAGAGCACGAATACCAGGAGATTGACGCCTGTGATCACCAGGATGGCGAAGAGGACTCCCCTCCGGATGGTGGACATGTCCTTCATGGCATAGAGCCGGATGAGCTTTTCCGGCGTTGCCACCGAGCCCAGCATGAAGGCCAATCCCATGGTGAACAGGAGGGTACCCGGGAGTCCCTCCCAGGTGAAGGTGAGGGGGTTCACGGCCTGAACATAGGAGAAGAGGTTGTCGAGCCCGTCCACCTGCCGGATGGCCAGTGGCACAGCGAGGAGAACCCCCAGGATCATGATGACCAGCTGGACGAAGTCGGTGTAGACCACCGCGATCATCCCGCCGATGACCGTATAGGCGAGGAGGATCACCGTGAACCCGATCATCCCCCATCGGACGGGCACCCCGAAGACGATGTTGGCGATGAGGCCGCCCGCGACGATCTGAGCCTGGATGTAGACGATGGTCGCCACGAGGATGATGGCGGCCGAGAGGCCTCGGATTCCTCTGCTGTAGTATCGGGCTTCGAGGAAGGCAGGGAGCGTGAGCTTTCGGACTCGGGTGAAGCGGGGAGCCAGCACCGCGGCCGTGAACCAGTAGGCCAGAGGTATGGAGAGGACCAACCACCCGAACGACCACCCCACAGTGTACATCACACCGATGGTGCCGATGAAGGTACCCGCAGAGGTGTGCGTCGCCGCGAGGGTCGCCCCGCCCAGGGCCCAACCGAGCTTACCGCCGGCAATCCAGTAGTCGGCTTCGTCGGACGTGTGGCGAAGGCTGTACCAGCCGATGCCGAAGACGATGAGAAAGTACGCCCCGAAAACCCAGAGGTGGAGACTCATGGGTCCTCTCCCCTCTCTCCCACGCTACTCCCCCCCTCACCGGAATCCGCGCCCGAGGTTCCGATGGGTTCTTTCCTCCGCTCCACCCACACCATCCAAATGACATAGAGGACGACGATCAGGCCGAACGTCGCGAACAGCCCCCAAAAGATGAATCCGGCCTCCAGGACGCTCCTCATGTCCCCTCCCTCCTCAGGTACCGGAGACCCAAGGCGCCCATCACCAGGAGGAGCGTCACGACCAGGATGTCCAGGACCCGCTCCAGAGTAAGGAATGGGGCCTCTCCCGGGACGATCCTCAGGACGAGCATGGCCGGGACGCCCTGGAGGGCGATCTCGTACCGGCCACCCCCGGCCGTTTCCGGACGAGCCACCACGGAGGTAGGGAATGATTCGATTACCGTGAGGCCCGGAGGGACCGTGATCCGGGCCACGAAGGTCCTGGGATGGGGGTCCTGGGGCACCCAGACAGGGGTGATGAGGGGGAGGACGATCCGTCCGTCATCACCCCAGGCCCTCTCCACCAGGTAGTCGATCTGAAGGGAAAGGGAGGGTTGGCCGACGGCCGGGAGGGGAAGAGCTCCAGTCCAATACCGGGGTCGGATCTCGTCCAGCCGGAGAGGGAGGCGGCCATCGCCCCACCGGGCCTCCAGCGCCCTGATGGCGGTGCTCCCCGGCGCGAGGAGGGTGAACTCGACCTCCGTCGCTCCGGGGCCTGGGTGGAAGACATAGGCCAGAGATACGGGGACTGGCGCCTGCGCTGGCGGGAGCTCGACGGCCAGCTCGCCCTTTAAGAGACGGTCCTGCCCCTCGAGCTGGCCTTCGGATCCCACCGGCAGGGCGAAAGCCAGGAGGGCCCCAGTGATCCAGCAGGTCCGACCCCAGGCAGTCTGCCGGCTCAACGCTCCACCCCGACAGAAGGCCAGCCGACCGAGTTCACCTGATCCGACCCGCCATCATACCCAGACCTCCCCCAGGAGCCTCAGCGCGTTTCCGCCCATGACCTTCCGCACGTCCTCGTCCGAGTACCCGTGCTTCACCAGCCAGCGGAGGATGTTCTTGGAGCCCTCCACCGGATTCTCTATGCCCTTCACGTACTCGACCTCTTCGTAGTCCATCCCCTTTTGCCGCCGCTTCTCTTCGCTTCCGCCGTGGGCCTCCTTTATCGAAAGGTTGGCGGCGTAGGTGTGGTGCAACCCGACGTGGTCGCCGAAGATGCTGTCCGGCCCGAAGCCCACGTGGTCGACGCCCACCAGGCGCTTCACGTACTCGAAGTGCTCCATGAACGCTTCCAGGTCATGGCTCCTGCGATTGTAGGTGAGGGTGGTGTGGGGGGCCGCCTCGATTCCGATGACTCCTCCCTTCTCGGCACAGGCAACCAGGACCTCGTCCGGGGCCAATCGGTTGGAATCCCAGAGGGCACGGGCACCGATGTGGCTCAGGATGATGGGATGTTCACTGACTTCGATGGTGTCCAGGGTGGTTTGGTCTCCGCAGTGGGAGCAGTCGATGAGCATTCCGACCTTGTTCATCCGTTCCACGGCCTTTCGCCCGAAGACGGTCAGACCGCCGTCCCTGGGCTCCTTTAGGCCTGAGCCGAGTGCATTCGCTTCCGAATAGGCAATCCCGAGAAGCCGCACCCCGAATCCGTAGAGGACTTCGATCCGGTCCAGCTCGTTCTCGATCATGGCCGCCCCCTCCATGGAGGCGATCCAGGCCAGCTTCCCCTCCCGGTGGGCGCGGTGGATGTCCTCCACCCTGACCGCCGGGATCAGGAAATCCTGGTGAGCGAGATCGCACAACCGGATCCCCAGGTCTTGAAGGATCTCATCCCACTTCCAACCCCCCTTGGACTGCATGGTGCAGATCCCGTCCAAGAGGTTGTCGAAGACCGCATCCCAATGGGCATGGGAAAGGCCCTGGAAGGCCGTTGCCTGCCGCCCCTCCCGGACCATGGCAGGGGTTTCGGAGACATCGGAGGGGAAGAGCCCGAGGTGCTCGTGAAGGGAGATCAGGACCGTATCCTCGAGAAGGTCGATCACCCGCGCTTCGTCCTCTTCGCTCAGGGGAACCTGGAACCCGGGCACCCGATCGATCTCCTTCGTCAGATCGAAGCGTTTGTAGTCCCGCCCCGCTTCCAGGTACTGGAAGGATCGATAGCCGTCGTAATCCTTTTCTAGAGACATCTGTGCTCCCTATCCTGAATTCGTCGTGCTTCCCGAGATCTTCCCCGGGGTCAAGAGCCTGCCCCGGACGGGATGAACGCCACCATCCTGAGGGGACCGCCACTCCCTCCCTTGATCTTCATCGGGAGAGCCACCACATACGATCCCCACTCGGGAAGAACCTCCAGGTTCGCCACGTTCTCGAATCCTGCCAGGTTTCTCCCGTAGAGGATCTGATGGGTTTCGAAGGTGGCCGATTGCCCGTAGTCGATGCTGGGTGTGTCGATGCCCAGGGACGCGATGTTCCGGTTGTCCACCAGCCACTGTGCCGCCTCGGGGCTCAAACCAGGGAAGTGCAGCTCCGGCACGGCTTCGGGTCCCGTCAGCTCCGTGCCCAGGTACCGAAGGGGATCCGGCCACCGCTCTCCCCATCCCGTCCGGAGGAGGAGGATAACACCATCGGGGAGGGGGCCATGTCGGGATTCCCACGCCTGAAGGTCCTCCACGGAGATCAGATAATCCGGCGTGGCCTTCTCCGTCACGTCTACCACCGCGGCAGCCGCGATGAACCGCTCAAGTGGTACCTCCTCGTTGGTGTCGGCGCCCTCGGCGAAGTGGATGGGGGCATCGAAATGGGTGCCTCCGTGCTCGGACGCGGAGTAGTTGTAGGAGGAGTAGAACCACCCCCCCTCCGTTTCACCGTACGCCACCTCCTCCAGGCGGAACCCTTCTGCGGTGGGCCAAAACACGGCGTCCTCCGCATAAGCGTAAGTCAGGTCCACCCATTCCCCGGCTGACCCGTCGAAGATGGCGCCCGCATAAAGCGCCGGCTGGGAGGGGGCCTGGCAGGTGGTCAGGAGGGATGCAATCAGGAGTACCGGGAGGGCCCGCCACCCCCGGAGCACTTCCAGGACGAGGTGTCTGATCGGGCTCATTCGGGCTTCACTCCTTCCATCAGGGGAGGGGGAGGGTCGGTCCCGGCGGGACCCGGCCTTTTGTCGGCAGTGTTTTGAGTGCGCCGGCATGCCCAAACCAGCGAAGCTGGATCCCACCTCACCGGCCGTCGGCGTCTTCTCGCGCACCCCTAGAATGGGGGTCATCCAGGTGAGGGGAAAGGCAGGGTCTCGCCCCGAGCCCGTTCGAAGGGAACCGCAGCGGAGAGCGCCCGAAACCAGAACCCTTGAGGGAAGGCACGTTCCGGTGAATCTTGAAGCACACTTCAACAGGAAACCTGGCCGAATCTCGTCTCCTCCGGGAGGCGGTGCAGATAAACCCCGGGACGGAGGAGCCACCCTTCCCTCTCCCGGCGTCTGCTAGAAAAGGAGGGTTCCATGGCGTGCGCCAAACTGCAGGAGTACCTGGACTCGCAACGAGTCCGGTACGTGTCCATCAAACACTCCCCGGCCTTCACGGCCCAAGAAATCGCCGCCTCCGCCCACATCCCCGGTGAAGACATCGCCAAAACCGTGGTGGTGAAACTCGATGGGGAGATGGCACTCGTTGTGCTCCCGGCTCCCGAGATGGTGCGCCTGAACCATCTGAAGGCCGAGTTGGGCGTGGGAGAGGCGGAGATCGCGTCTGAAACGGAGTTCAAGGACCGGTTCCCAGACTGTGAGGTCGGGGCGATGCCACCGTTCGGGAACCTATACGAGATGGATACCCTCGTGGAGGAATCCCTGGCCGGGGACCACGAGATCGCATTCAACGCCGGGACCCACACCGAGCTCATCCGCATGGCCTACGCCGACTATGAACGGCTGGTTCGGCCCCGGCTCCTGGAAGGATAGCCCCGCCGAACGCAGGTGGTGCGGAGGGCTCTTAGCCGAGTTCGGCGTCGACCGGGCGTCCGGGGGCACTCGTTGCCCCCGGGGCGTGTGATCGTCAGGGTCCCCCGCCGGCGAGGATCTCTCTCACCCGGGAAGCGATCCTGAGCTCCAGCTGATGGTTCGAGGTGCAGAGGACCCGGTTATTGCTCGTCCCCTCCACGTTCATCCCGCTCCCGGTGATCTCCGTGTCGATTCGGCTCTGCCCGGGGCCGACGGCAACCACCCGGGAGGCGATCTCGAGCTCCAGCCGGTAGGAATCGGCGTTCGGCCCGGTGGCGCTTCTCCCACAATCCAGGTATCGGGAAAGCCTCTGCCCCCCGAGGCGACGGGAGACTACGAATCGGAGGTTCCGCACCGTGCGGCTGCTCTCGCTCACCTCCCGCATGCGAATCTTCAGTTCCTCATAGACGGCCTTGAGAGCCGGCCAGGCGTCCTCGGCGCTGGCGGGCACGTCCAGAGACGCTGTGACCATGTCGGCGGGCAAGCGGAACTCACCCCCCGTTCCCGTGGGGTTGTCGGAGGCTGGAGCCTGAACGCCCGAGCCGATCATGGGGTCCTGGCCCGGCGCGCTGGCACATCCGACCAGGAGGACCAGGGAAACGAGAGTCGCTGTGCGCATCAGAAATCTCCTTCAGGGGGCCGGGTCCGGGACTATACGCATACCCTTTGACACCCGACCCCACCCGTTTCGTTAAGGAAGCTCCCCGAAAGTCGTGGGAGGCGCATGACCGGCGTCACGGGGCCGGTTGACGGGCAGGCGCTTCCGGGTCAGCCACCTTCGGCGAAGAACTTCACTCTGCCGGATATCTCCTGCTCCAGGCGGAACTTCGACGCGCAGCGGATGGCCGTGTTGCTCGTCCCATCCATGTTCCGGGCAATCGCCGCCAGGTAGGTGTTCACTCGCACTCCTCCCTCGACCGCGAGGATGGAAGTCCGGACCTGCATCTCGATCCTGTGGCTGTCGGCATGGTTCCCCGACGGCCCATACCCGCAGTCCAGGTAGGTGGACAGCCGGGTCCGGTTCAGGCGTCTGGAGAGAACGAACTTGGGGTTTCCCAGGATCCTCAGATCGGCGTTCATCTCCTTTACGGGGATGCCGAGATCCTCATACGCGGTCTGCAGGGCCGTCCAGGCAGCCTCTGGCGTCGCCTTCACCACCTCCGTCACGACTTCCCGGTCCGGGGCCATGTTCACCTCCACACTGGTGCTCGTGGTTCGGACAGCCGCTGGCCGGTGAAGGGGTTCGCGGACGGCTTGAGGGCCGCCCGGGGTCGTGCAGCTCAAGAAGAGAACGGGGACGAGGGGGAAGATAGTGCGCATGGTCTGGAGCCTTTCTCCCTCCCGAACTGCGTTCGAGGCCCGGAATGAGGAACGGAGGCATGATGGCCGGACCAGGGGTTGCCCCCCGCCCGAACAGGCACCGAGATACCCCTGAGAACGTGCCGTACTGGACCCCCCGAATCAACAGTTCCATTCCGTCGGACCGGCCGGCTCTCTGCGCCGATTTGCGCTCTTCCCTTCTCTCCGTTCACATTTCCCGATCCTGACCCCACGCCCCTTCTTCAGTGTGAGCGCCCATGGAGCCTTCCTGGACCTCCCTGATCCCTGCAAT
>JBDHCH010000049.1:0-26503 GCA_039592115.1 Gemmatimonadota bacterium
TGTTCGGGAGTGGACGCACCACCGGAGGCGATGATGGGGACCGGGACGGCCTCCCGGACCCCAGCGATCAGGTCGAGATCGTAGCCCTCCCTCGTTCCGTCCCGGTCGAAGCTGGTGAGCAGAATCTCCCCGGCCCCGGCGTCGACGCCGGCCCTCGCCCACTCCATCGCGTCCAGGCCGGTACGCTCGGTCCCTGATCGGACGACCACTTCGAATCCGCTCGTCGGCCCTTTCGCAGCCGCTGCGTCCACGGCCAGAACCACACATTGGGTCCCGAACTGCATCGCGAGCTCCCGAACGAGGGCTGGTCGTGACACCGCCGCGGTGTTTACCGAGATCTTGTCGGCACCGGCCTCCAGCAGGTCCCTGGCACGCTTCACGGAGTTGACGCCCCCGCCTACCGTGAGGGGGATCGCCAGTTCTTCCCTTACCGCCCGAACCGTGTCCAGGGCGGTAGCCCGACCTTCAGGGGTGGCTGAGACGTCCAGTACGACGATCTCGTCTGCCCCCTCCTGACCGTATCGCTTCGAGAGCCCCGCAGGGTCCCCGGCTTCCCTCAGATTCTGGAATCGAACGCCCTTCACCACCGACCCATCCCGTACATCGAGACATGGAATGACTCGCACGGTCAGCATGAGCCCTCCTCGTACCACCGCTGAAGCAGGGATGCGCCGTAGGGTCCGGAGAGCTCGGGGTGAAACTGGCACACCAGGGTCCTGCTTCGTTCAGCCGCAGCCAGGAATGCCCCACCGTGATCCGCCGTGGCGAAGGTCCAACCGTCTGCGCCCCCGGGGACCGAGAGCCGGAATGAGTTGGCGAAATAGGCATCGCCCGACCGGAGTAACCCTTGGGTCTGAGCGGTTTCGACCCGGTTCCACCCCATTTGAGGTACGCGAACCGAGGCATCGAACCGTTCCGCCACGCCAGGGAGGAGGCCCAGGCCTCCTTCTCCCTCCGCTTCCTGGCTTCCTTCAGCGAAGAGGTGCATTCCCAGGCAGATTCCCAGGGTCGATTCCTCGGCGTTCGTCCGGTCCAGCAGGGCCTCGTCGGCGCCGGACTCGGCCAGGGCGACTCGGGCGGGCCCGAACGCCCCCACCCCGGGGAGCACCACTCGCTTCGCAGCCCGGATCCGGTCGGGGTCCGACGAGAGCACCGGCTCCGTTCCGATGCGGCGAAAGGCGGCGAAGACCGCCGCCAGATTCGCAGCGCCGGTGGGAACCACCAACAGCCGGCTTCGGCTGGAGCTCATCAGAGTACCCCCTTGGAGCTGGGCACGGCGTCTGTTCCCACCCTGACGACAGAGTCCGAGAGGGCAAGGGCGAATGCCTTGAAGGCTGCCTCGATACGGTGGTGATCGTTTTCCCCCCGTAGCACGTCCACGTGCAGCGTGAGGGCCGACGCCACCGCGAACGACCGGAAAAAGTGGGACACGTTCTCGGTAGCCACCTGTCCCACCCTCTCCCTCGTCAGGCCGAGGTCGGTAACGGCGAATGGGCGTCCTGACCAGTCCACGACGACCCTGGCCAACGCCTCGTCCAGGGGGGCGTAGGCTGATCCGAATCGCTTCACGCCTCTGACTTCCCCCATGGCGCGGCGGAACGCCTCGCCGAGGGCGATGGCCGTGTCCTCCACGGTATGGTGGTCGTCCACCTCGAGATCCCCCTGGGCAGTGAGTTGGATGTCGAACCCACCGTGTACCGAGAGTTGGGTGAGCATGTGATCAAGGAACGCCAGCCCGGTGGACACCTTGGCGGAGCCGGAGCCGTCCAGGGCGACGGTGGCTTCGAGGTCGGTTTCGCCGGTCGTTCGACGACAGGTACCGGTGCGCGGGTCGTTCGTGTTCATGGCAAATACCGGTCAAGTTGGTCTAGTGAATCGAGAATGATCGCGGCACTGGAGGCCTGGAGCCCTTCCCTCAACGTGTCCCCGCTGCCGGGAGGCATGACCGCAATCGGGAGGACCCCCGCTCCACTCGCGGCGGCGGCGTCATCCGGCGTGTCCCCCAGCATCCACGCGGAGGTTTCGCCGAGGTGTTGGAGAGCCAGTCGGACCGGGGCCGGATCAGGTTTCGATGGCGCGTCCTCCCGTGCCACCACGACCTCGAACGCGGATGCGATCCCCTGCTCCTCGAGGAACCGCTCCGCATCGGCTCGGGGACGGCCGGTCACCACGGCCAGCCGGAATCGGTGGGCCAGTGATTGGATCCAGCCCGGAGGGGCCAAAAGGGTTTCCGTTGTCCGAAGGCCGGGCATCCCGTTTTGCCCCTGGTAGAAGGACTCGAACCGCTGGATGACGTCCTCCAGTGGGAGATCTATCCCCCTGCTCGCGAGGATCTCCTGGGTGAGGATCCAGTCGTCGTTGTGGTTCCCCGCAGCCTTCAGCCCATCGACTTCCTGGTTGTCGACGGTGGCGCCGAACGACTCTACCGTCGCCCGGATGGACGCGCGGTAGGATCCGGACACGTCGGCCAGGACTCCGTCCATGTCGAACAGGATGGCTCGGGGGGCGAGGACAGCGTCGAGAGCTTGCTCCAACCGGGCGAGATCGTCCGGGTCCCCTGGGCAGGTGATCCGGAGGCCGTCCGGCCAGGACTCGAGCCTTCGGACCTGCACGCCCAGGGCCGATAGTGCCGCCTGGATCCACTCTGCTTCTTGGGATCTGAAGAAGACGAAGTTGGCCTGGGAGGGCAGGGATTGAAGGCCATATGCCTCCAACAGGTCCCGGATTCTCGTCCGCTCCTCACGCACCTGGTCCACGTACCTCTTCATCCGGTCGCCGCCGGTCCCGAGCTCCCGGGCGGCCAGCTCGAGGGCGAGGGTAGAGACGGGATAGGGCGACCCCAAGCTCTGGAGTCGCTCGATGATCTCCGGGGTCGATACGGCGTACCCCACCCGCAGACCCGCCAGGCCCCATGCTTTAGAGAGCGTCCGAGTCACGATGACGTTCGGCAGCTCCAGGACCGCGGCTGTGGGGTCGTCATCGGCGAACTCGACGTAGGCAGCGTCCACCAGGAGTACGGCGTCGGGAGGGAGGGTTTCGGCCACCATTGCCAGCTCATCCGCCGTTGCCACGGCCCCGCTGGGGTTGTTGGGCGTGACAACCGCCGCCACACCCGTGGCGTCGGTTACCGCTTTGCGCATGGTTCCCACCGGAAACTCGGTCCACATGTCCCCCACGGTCACGATGGTTGCCCCGGTCATGCGGCCGTAGAGCGGGATCATCTGGAAGGTGGGCTCGTGGACCAGGAGCTCTTTCCCTGGGGCCAGCCAACACCGACAAATGCGGTCGATGGCATCGTCGGCGCCGGCGGTCACCAGCACGCACTCGGGGCGAACGCCCAATCGGGAAGCGAGGAGGTCCCGGACGTCCTCGCCCTCGGGATAGCGCCGTGCGAGCTCGGGTCCCAACTCTGGTAGCCCCTCGAATAGATCCCGACTGGGTGGGCGTCCTTCGTTCCTGTGAAGGCGGAGCGGTTCGATGCTCATATCACGATCTGGGTGGGAGTGGTCACGACGAGGTCCGTGGCGCCCCGTGCCTTCAGAACTGGGACCAGGGAGGGGAGCTGGCTCCGGAGAACCGCCGCTCGCACGGCGAATCCCCCGTTGGGATGGAGGGGAGACACCGTGGGCAACCGCATGGCCGGGAGGACTTCGATGACGCCGGGCATGGAGTCGGCGTCCACGTTCAACTCGAGCATCACCCGTTGCCGGGCGTCCAGGACCGATCGAAGGAGGAGGATCAGGTCCTCGATTCGGGCACGACGTTCCGGATCCTCCAGGGCACCCGGGAAGGCGTACAACCGGGTCGAGGAGGTCATGAGCTCGTCCACGATCTGGAGACCGTTGGCTCTCAGCGTGGCACCGGTCGCCGTGTTGTCGACGATGCAGTCCGCGTCTTCGGGCGGGAATACCTCCGTGGCGCCGTAGGACCGGAGGAACGTCGCTGTCAGGCCCGATCCGGCGATCCAGTCTTCGGTGATCCGCGTGTACTCGGACGCGATGACCAGCCGCCGGTCGATTGGGAGCCTTCCATCCGAGTCCAGGAGGTTTGCCGGGGCTGCGGCCACCACGCGGACGGGATCCAGCCCGGTATCGAGAAGCTCGATCAATTCCGTCCCAAGCTCTGCTACCCAATCCGCGCCTGCGAACCCGATGTCCCGGGACCCGGCGTGGAGCATCTCCACCGCGTTCTGCGGCTTCAACAACTTCACCTCGGTTGCCGGAAGGGAGAGTGTGGGTCGATAGGCGCGCTCCCCCAACCGAACCTGGATCCCGGCGTCGGTGAGGAGCCGGGTCACGCCTTCCTGCATGCGCCCCTTGGGGAGCGCGACGCGAAGCGTCGCCGGATCGTTCGTCTTCACGGTCTCTGCTCGTCCTCTCCGGACCCCGACCGCCGACGAACCTTATGGAAGAGAAGAACGCCGGCTCCCGGGGAGCCGGCGTTCTCGGTGTGTCAGGTCACTCTTCTGGTTACACCACTACGCGACTCCACCCCCCGTATGGGGATGCGAATGATGGTGCCCGTGGTGTCGCCGTTGAGTGTTCATGGCCCGAATGGTCGCCGGAAAACTCCATTGTGTCAACGGGTCTGCCGCGGCCTCTGGTGTCCTGAGTCGGGGGGCTCTTTCAACACCCCTCTAGTAGATCACCGTTCCCCTGGAGATCGTACCCAGGACCGAGCCGTTCAGAAGAGCGCCGGGTTCCTCGGTCCCTACCACGCACGGGTCCAGGTCCATGATTGTGAGGTCCGCCCACATCCCCTCCCGAATCACCCCCGTATGGTCCTCCAGAAACTCGGCGTATGCTCCCCATACGGTGTACCCCCGGATTGCCTGATTGCCTCCTCGGGAGTCATCGCTTGTTCCGGGTACCACCCATAGGGAGGTAGCAGATACTTGTCCCTCCTGGTGATTGCAGCGTGAAGGCCGTAGAAAATGTTCCAGTCCGAACCGGGGAGGTCAGAGTTGAAGATCAGACGCACACCGTTTTCACGCATGGTCCGCCAGGCGTACGCCCCTCGGATCCGTTCCGGTCCCACACGATCCTCGGCCCAGGTCTTGTCCTCGGCCACGTGGGGCGGCTGCATCGACGCGATGATTCCCATCTCCGCGAACCGGGGAAAGTCGGACGGGTGGACCACCTGGGCGTGGACGATCTTGTTCCTGAGAGCTGCGGCATCAGGGTTTTCCGCCAGGACACTCTCGAGGAAATCGAGGGTCTCCCGATTTCCGGCGTCCCCGATGGCGTGGATCTCTGCCTGGAAGCCGGCCAGGATCATCCTCCGAACCAGTTCCTGGTCGAAGCCGTAGTCTGATCCGGCCGTCCCTCTCTGCCCGGGCATGTCGGAGTAGTCTTCCAGCAGACGGGCTCCTCTGGAGCCCAGCGCGGCATCGTAGAACGCCTTCACCGAGAAGGTGCGGAGCATGGACTCGGTGTCGGTGTCCGGCCCCCGGTGGATCCACTCCTCGCAGAGCACGGGATCACGGGCCGCGATCATGGAGTTCACGCGGATGGGCAGCCGACCCTCAGCCTCCAGGCGTTCGAAGGCGTCCTGGTACCTCCGGTCGGACCCGGCCTCGTGAACTGAGACGTACCCGTTCTCGGCCATGACCTGAAGTCCCGCCAGAACGTGCTCCATCGTCTCCTCCACGGTCGGCAGAGGGATGAAATCCTCCAGGAGCAGGATCGCACGGTTCAGAAGCACGCCGGAAGGAGCGCCGGATGAATCCCGCACCAGCTGACCGCCACTCGGGTCCGCAGTCCCAGGATCGATGCCGGCAAGTTCGAAGGCCATCCTGTTTCCCCAGCCCGCGAATCCATGAAGGCCCCTCAGGTACACGGGGTGATCCGGCACTTGTTCGGAGAGAAGGTCCATGGTGGGATAGTGGTTTGCCCAGGCCCCCTCGTCCCACCCTGATCCCAGGATCCAGGTTCCCGGGGGCACCTGGGACGCTCGCGCTGCGGCCAAGGCCACGGCCTCCTCTTCGGTATGGATCCCCACCAGGTCGATCTGGGAAAGGAACTGCCCAAGCTGAACAACATGGACGTGAGATTCGTTGAGTCCCGGGATTACGGTTGCTCCGTTCAGCTCCATCATTTGGGTGCCCGGGCCGCGAAACCTCTCCGCGTCTGCGTTGCTCCCCACGAAGATGATCTCGTCGCCCGCCACGGCCACTGCCTCCGCATCGGGATGCCAGCCGGTATCGGGATCGAAGGGTGCGTCCGGAGCAGGAGTCCCCTGAGCGTCCGGTTCCCCCCAGTTCAGAGTGTAGACCTTGCCACCGGTGAGGATGAGGTCCGCGGTCGGGGTGGGTCCGCCGCAGGCGGAGAACAGGATCGCGATAAGGGACACGGTGGAGAAAGTGGCCGGGCGCTTCATGCCGGATCTCCTATCGTCGTCAACGGAGTTGGAAGGGCACCTGGGGAAGGGAAGGTGGTGTCTCCAGGAACACAGGGCAACCATGCCGATGGGAGAGGTTAGGGCCCCGAAACCGGGCCCGAAGGGCTTGTCCGGGCAACTCTCCAGGGGTTCCGCCCGGCTTGACCCAAAGCGGCTCGCCCCACTTCTTCAACGAATTTCTGATCCAGGACCCTGGCGGTCGGAACCGCTCTTCCCGTTGGCACCGTACGCTCCCAGGAGGTCCTGGAATACGGGGTGCTCCCTGAGATGTGCGAACCTCGGATCCACCTCCAGCATCCGGACACTGTAGGTGCCCGGTAACCCCAGGAGGTCTCCCACGACTTCGAGGGCCTTTTCATCCTCGCCCACCATGGCGTAGATCTGGGCGAGGTCCTCCATCCGGTACACACCCTTGTTAGCCTCGCTCTCGGGTGGCATGAGGGTGACTCCCCGGACGCCTTCCTGGATCGCCTCCTCGACGCGTCCGAGGCCCGCATAGGCGATCCCCAGCGCGCTGTGGAGCCGGTCATCGCCAGGGGACTCGGTCAACGCCTCCTCCAGGATCCCTCGAGCTTCGTCGAAGTCGGATCGGGCCTCCGCTCCGCTTCCCTGGAGGTGCCGGAGATATCCCTTCAGGAGGGGGACGGGGAGGAGGAAGAACTGAGACTGAACGGTGGGCCAGGCCTGGCGTTCCATCCTGTCGATGGCCTCTTGATACCGGCCGTCGAACATGTCCGCCATGAGCCAAGCGAAGAGCATGAGGCCGTCATCCGTGGGAATAGCCCCTGCCCGGATTCCCTGTTCGATTACGGCACGGGCCCTGGCTGGATCGCCGTACCGGGCAAGCTCGAGCCGGCTCGCGTGGGCCCAGGGTCGAGGCCACTGGGGCAACAGACGGAGAGCTTCGTCAAAGTACGGTTGGGCCTCGTCGTATCTCCTGAGGTTCAGGTATGTCGTGGCCAGGCCCTGGGCATACCGACCGTTGAGTGGGTCCAGCCTCAGGGCCTGCTGGAGGTTCTCCGCTGCCTCCGTGAAGTTGCCCTGGCGTCGTTGCACATAAGCCATCCCGGACCGAACGAGAGGATCGTTGGGACGTAAATCCTCGGCACGCCGGAACGCGTCCAATGCAGCTTGATAGTTCAGGAACAGGTGATACTCTAGAAACCCCTCGGCGATGAACGTCTCGGGGTGGCCTGGAGCCAGGTCACGGGCGGCCTCGAGCGCATCCTGGCTGGCCCGGTACCGCTCCTCGCTCCGGTCGTGGCTGAACCACACCATGTCCCCGTGCGCCCGGGAGAGCCGGGCATAGGCTACCGCGAAGGTTGGGTCCAGGCGCACGGCTTCCTCGAACATCTGGATGGAATACCGGATGTCCCGCTCCACGTAGCCCCAGTTGAACCGGCTGCTCCCCCTGAGGTAGAACTCATACGCTTCCAGGTTCTCCGTTGGCGAATCCTGGATGAGCCCTTGCTCCTCGGTGGTGAGCTCGGATTCCAGAGCGACGGCGACCCTCCGGGCCACATCACTTTGAATGTCGAACAGACCCGCGGCGGTAAGATTGCGGTCGTAATTCTCTGCCCATACCTGCTGGCCTGACGACCCTTCGGAAAGCATGAAAGTGAACCGAATCCGGTCTTCCTCCCTCCGCACGGTGCATTCCCCCAGGTACCTGACCTGAAGCAGGTCCGCCAATTCTCCCAGGGGCGGACGCCTCTCACGGTATTGAAGGACGGACGATCGGCCGATGGTCGTGAGAGACGAGATTTTCTGAAGATTGAGCAGGATCTCCTCGTGCATCCCCTCCGCCAGGTAGGGGTCCTCTGAACCGGGGCCGATGTGTTCGCATGGCAGGACCGCGAGGGAGGACCCAAGTGCACCGTTGTCTGGAGGGCCCCCTCCCAGGAGGAGGTCCTCGCGCCCGGCGGTCCACCACGCTCCGGCCGTGAGAAACGTGATGCCCAGAAGAGCGGCGATTCCGGCGGGCCACCGCCGAACCAGAGGCTGGGAGACGATCGCCTCCAGCTCACCCTCCTCGGCAGGGTCGGTACGGATCATGCCGCCAAGTGTCAGATCAAAGAACCAAGCGAACACCATGGTGAGAGGGAACCCCATGATGGCGACCAGGGCGATTGTCGTGGAGACCCGATCGGAGAGATTGAGGGCGGGTACCATGAAATCGGCGGCCTGAATCACGACGAAGGCGACGCCCCCGTAGACGGCGGCGGCCGCAAACACACCCCGACGTTTGAGATCGGCGAAGAAGGTTTGGTACCGGAGGGGACGCATTATCATGTGGAGCCCTGGGTGACAGGATAGCACAACTCCCCCGGGCCGGCGCTCGGGAGTTGTGACAAGCCAACTGATGCAGTTTTGTCGAAAGAGGAAGAATGGGGTGTGCCGGCCCCAAAACCAAGAAAAAAAAACAATAAACCGCGTTGTCGAATCAGCCTGTTCGAGGCGGTTCAGTCACCCTGACCGTTCAGGATGTCCACGACTCTCACCAGGTACTCCAGAGGGGGTCGGTCCAACGTATTCTGGCTCATGTACTTGAACTGAAGCACCCCCTCTGCGTCGATGATGAGGACGGTGGGGACGTTCTGTTCGGCATTGCTCCCTCCCCAGTCTGTCGTGAAGAACCCGAGGCCCCGGGACACGGCCTTATCGGCGTCCACGAGGAGGGGAAACGGGTTCGGGACCTGCCCGCGGGTCGCGGAATAGGTCTTGGGGAATGCACCTGTCATCCGCGCCACCCTGGCCCGGCCCGCCTCGTCGAGCGTTTCGGGAGCGGGTGGGTTCTTCCAGTCCTCTATATCCTGGAGAAGCTGGGGGTAGACATCGATCCACTCCTCGACCATCTCGTGGGAGTAAGGGAGGACGAAGAGGATCTCGAGATTCGCCGTGGCCCGGAAGTCTTCCTCCTCCTCGTACTCCACCAGCTCGGCGTGCTGGTATGGACATACGTGGCACCAGCTGTCCGGCTGCGAGAGTCCCCGGGGGAAGATGATCATAACGTTCTTCCCACTCAGGTCGCTCAGGCGGATCTCCCCCCCCTGAAGGGCCGGAAGAGCAAAGTCCGGCATGCGAGAGCCCACCGTCGCAGGCCGGAGGTCTGGGGCCTGAGCGAGGGTCGGGGCGGCCGTGGAGAGGAATAGGGAAAATGCCACAAAACGCGGGGATAGGCAGAACGGAACTCGACGCATGAGGTCCTCCCGGGAAGCGATGTGCTCAGGCTTCCCAGAATAGACGGACTGGGCGCCGAAGGAAACACCTTCCCTGGGCCTTCCCTGGGCCGCAGTGCCTCGTTGGACCTTCCTTCCGGTTCCGGCCCAAGGCACCCGGGCAGCACACCTCTGGAACAGGACAGGGGTGAGAGGGTTCTCTGGTGGACGTCTCCCAATATCCGGAAAGGCAGGGCCCAACGGTGCTCATCCGCTTCCTCCTCTTCTGCTCCTTGCCCGCCACGATTTGGCTCTTCACACCCCGAGGTGCCTCGGGCCAGGTTCCGCCCCCGGAAGTCCAGGTAGCCGCTGCCGCCCTGGCTGCCCCACCGGGGCAGGACAGTGACGCGACCGTCCTGGGATACGACCCGTCCGGCAAACTGGTCTCTCTCAGAGGGGGGCAGAACGACCTCGTCTGCCTCGCAGATGATCCTTCCGACGATGGGTTTTCCGTAGCCTGTTACCACGACTCCCTGGACCCTTATATGGCGCGAGGGCGGGAGCTTTCGGCAGGGGGGACAACCGACGGGGCGGAGCGGAACCAGATCCGCTGGGATGAGGCCGACGATGGCCGGCTGGCCATGCCCGACGGTCCTGTAGCCCTTTTTGTGTTGACGGGGTCGGGGTACGACCCTGCGAACGGTGAAGTCGTGGACCCCTATCTCCGGTATGTCATCTATGTACCGTGGGCGACCCTGGAGTCTACCGGACTCCCGGCCCAGCCTATGGGCCCCGGGAGCCCATGGCTCATGTTTCCGGGGACGGCTGGCGCCCACATCATGATCTCCCCTCCCAGGCCCCCCGGGGGGCCGTGAGCTACGGAGCGGTTTTCCCGTTCGGGGGGTAGCGGTACCTTCTGAGGGAGAGGGTCGGCTTCAGAGGGGATTGGAGGTACGCATGTCGGTTCGAGGGTTGCTCGTGGGAAGTGTGCTCGGGCTGGTCACATTCCCCTCCCTACCAGGTCAGGTCGTGGCCCAGACTGTCGCTCTGACGCCGACCTTCCAGACCAGCGTGAGCCGTTACGACCAGGTCATTCCCGGGTCGGAATTCCAGGCTCTCGGATTCATGGTGGGCCTGGACCGAGCTAGCAGTTGGTGGAAGCCTCACCTCTGGTTCCAGCGCTATCAGATCAAGTCGGTTCGGAGAGAGACCTTCCCCACCGAGGTAGGGAACGAGCTCTCCGGCTGGATGCTCTCCGTCGGGCCTGCAATCGAGTTCGTGGAGAACGGTGGTTGGTACGGCCAGTTCATGCCTCTGGTGGGCCTCGGGTCCGTTGCAGCGGGCGATGTTCACGGGGGGGCGGGATTCCATTTCGGCTTCGATGGGGGGTTCTTCCAGCCTCAGCTCTTCGGCCGTTACCAGACCCTGGGCCCGAACTGGTTCTGGACTCTGGGCATCGGAGTAACCCTCGAGGTGACCTGGCAGGAGGTGTTCGCCGGGGAGCAGCCTTGGGGTTAGACGTGCGCCGACGACCTGGAAAGGGAGGAGGTCGCCTGGGGTGGCGGCCTCTTTCGCGTTCTGGCATTCTGATGCGGACGATGCTCTTCGACATCATCCCGACGGTTGGGTCGTAAGGAATGGAGGGAGGGGGGTGCGGGGGAGGGACCTCAAGGGTTCCGGAAAGAAGGCACAGAGAGAGGAGCGAGGATATGGGAGAGAATCGGAGGCAGGCCATGCTGGAGAGCGCTTTCGACGCCGGGGACCGCGCCCACCATGCTCGGCGCCAGCGCACGGCGGCGATCTACAGGGCGGTGGATCGGGTCTTTTTCGCATCCCTCCTCATCCTCGCGCTCCTGGTGTTCGGAAAGCTCGCGGTTCATGTGCTCCCACTTTTCCTGAACTGAGCGGAGTTCCGTCATGTTTTCCGAGACGGCGCGGTATTACGACCTCATCTACGACGAGTTCCGGGATTATGCCGGGGATGTGGCCAAGGTCTCCGAGTTGGTCCAGCGCTTGGCCCCCGACGCGCGAAACATCCTGGATGTGGGGTGTGGCACGGGCCGGCACGCCCAGGGGCTGGCCGGGACCCACGGCTTCCGAGTGGACGGTCTCGACATCGAACCGGCGTTCGTCGAGATCGCCCAGGCGCGATGCCCAGAGGGCCGCTTCGCCCAGGGAGACATGGCCGACTTCGACCTCGGACGGACCTACGATGTCGTGCTTTGTCTGTTCAGCAGCGTCGGATACGTGAAATCCAAGGAGCGCCTTCTCTCGGCGGCTCGTTCCTTCCGCCGCCATCTCTTACCCGGCGGTATCGCTGTGGTGGAGGCCTGGTTCACCCCTGACGACTTCTTGCCGGGCAGGGTGCACGTCATCACCTCCGAGAAGGAGGACTTGAAGATCGCCCGCATGAACAACTCGGTGGTTGAAAACGGGATTTCGACCTTGGATTTCCACTACCTCGTGGGGACCCCCGATGGAGTGAGGTACCTGCAGGAGACCCACGCCCTGGGCCTTTTCACTCGGGATGAGATGGCCGATAACCTGCGGGCCGGTGGGTTCGAGCTGGTGGAGTACGACCCAGAGGGAATGACGGGTCGGGGGCTGTACATCCTGAAGGTGTCCTGAGGATCGACCCGCCCACCCATACGAGCCCTGCGTGCCTCCTGTGCCCGGTGCCGATCGGGTGCATATTGCGGGTGAGCCCCCTCCCTACCCCATTTTGGGTGTTCTCGCCGGGGGTCAGGTCAGAGGTGGATTCGATCCGGAGGAACGAATGGTCGACGTTGGTGGGGGTGGTGGGGTAAATGCCGGCCGAAGCCCGGCCTCCTGCCCCGAGTGTGGGGCGGAGGGAGTGGGTGGAGCTGAAGGGTGCAACGCGATTTTCCAGGAGGTCGTCGGCCGGGAGTTCAGCCAACCGGAGCTCTTCCAGGTTCACCGCCTCACCGTCGACGCTTATTCGCTTCAGCACCCGGCCCAGTACATGAAGTCGGCCAAGTCGGCCGTCGCCCATCTCGTCGGGATGTGTTGGGCCATGGAGGGATCGGACGGTCCCCACGTGGCCATGGCCATGAACCGGTTCCTGGATGGAACTCCGAAGTTCGAGCGCCCGGAGCCTCCTCCGCCCCTCTTTCGGGGAGATACGAACATCACCTACATCCACTCTGCCCCGGACTCCGTGGCCCACATCTCCCGTGTCAGAAAGTGGGCGCGAGGTGCCTGGGAGGCTTGGCACGAACACCATGACCAGGCGAGGCGGTGGGTGATCGAAGCCCAGGAGAAGGGTGGGCGAAATCGGTAAGAAGGCCCCCCCCTTCATGGTCCAGGGGTGCCTTCAATGCATGAAGAGATCGGCTCGGGCGTGGGGAGAGGTGGTTGGAGGACCGCTGCGCCCCAGGGCTCATATCTCTCGGAGGTGACCGTGAAAGCCATGTGGCTGTCGGCAATCGTCGCCCTCGTCTGTCTGCTGTTCAACCTGGTGGCCATGCCTCTCTGGTGGGGGGGGGTCTCCGCCACAGAAGGCCTTCTGGGGGCCATCCAGCTGATCGTCCTCCTGGGTTTCATCTACATCTTCCTCTTCGACCTGATCTCGACAGGTGCTGTGCTCACTCGGGTCTGCTGGCTCCGGGGTGAGGCACCGGAGGAGGGGTGCCAGAAGGGGTGGCTCCTGGTGTTGGCGGTCCTGGCCATTGTCGGCATGATGGGGGCCAAAGTGATGGTCGACGAGATCGCTCGAGAGACGCCACTGGGCGGGGCGGGGGGGGAATGGGCGATCCTCTATATCTGTCTGGGTCTTCAGCTGGCGTATCTCCTGGCGGTCCTATTCCAACGACCGCCCTCCTCCCCATCGGCAAGTGACTGACCGTGACTCAAAGAGATTTCCTGCTTCGACAAATCGAGACCCTGGGACAGCTCCTGATTGCCATTCGAAAGATGATTCTGGGAGGGGAGACCGACGGCGCGACCATCGAGCAGAAGCTGTCGGAAGCTTCCGGAAAGGGAGGCATGGAGTTGGAGCTCGCCCGGGCAGCCACCCCGGATACGCTCCGCTTGTTTATTGCGCCTACCGGGGAGATCGAGCCCGGGCGGTGCTGGCTCCTCGCCGAAACGCTCTACCTTGACGGGATTCATGCTCGGTTGGTGGAAGACACGCCCCGCGCCTCGGACTCCTTCCGCAAGGCCCGCATGCTCTTCTCGCTCCTCAAGCCCTGGGGAGCATTCCTGGTTGGCTTTCCGGAGGCGGCCCATCGGGTGGACGAGATCGATGGCCTTCTTTCTGGAGAAGGGGGGGAACCCCCATCGGAGGACAAAGAATACCTGGATCGGGGTGAGGGGAGTGGCGGATGATTGGCGGATGGCCCGTAGATTGCGTTTTTCAGAACACAATCCTCACTGCGGGGAGTGCTCGACACCCGGAAACGACCTGAATCCAACCCAACCAGGGAAGGAGAATCCAATGAGTGCTGGCCCAAACCGTTGGACGGTGCTCCTGGCCCTCGCGGCCTTAGTCGGACCATTTGTCACACCAACCCTGGCCCAAGATGCGGGACCGAGTCACAACGGATCGGGGGCCGAGCCTCCCCCTTCGGGTCGGGACCTCTACCTGACCTCTTGCTCCAACTGTCACGGACCAGACGGGACGGGACTCCCCTCTTCCCAGACCGGCCTCGATCTGGAGCTTCCGGATTTCACCGACAGTAGCTTCGCTTCCCGAGAGCCCACGGCCGATTGGGCTGGGGTTGTCACCCACGGCGGACCCATTCGGGGCTTCGACCGTATGATGCCTTCCTTCGGTGATGCCCTTTCACGAGAGGAGATCGATCTGATCCTGGAGTACGTCCAGACCCTTTACGAGGACAAGAGCTGGCCAAGAGGTGAGTTCAACCTTCCCCTCGCACTGGGGACCGAGAAGGCGTTCCCGGAAGACGAGACGGTCTTCAAGACCACGGTGGGGACGGAAGACGCCGGGTCGGTGATGAACAAGCTGATCTACGAGAAACGGTTCGGCTCCCAGACCCAGATCGAGCTGGTGGTGCCCTTCGGTTGGCAAGAGTCGTCGGACGCCTCGGGCCCCAATGGGGATTGGGCGGGTGGTTTGGGAGACGTGGCCATCGGCCTGAAGCGCGTTCTCTTCCACGACCTGGGTCTGGGAAGCATCGTCAGCTTCACCTTCGAGACCATCCTCCCCACCGGGGATGAGGACGAGCACTTCGGCAAAGGGTACACCGTCTTCGAGCCGTTCGTGACCTATGGCCAGCTGCTTCCCTTCGATGCTTTCCTCCAACTCCAAACCGGCGTCGAGCTTCCCACGAACACGGAGGACGGAGAAAACGAGGGGCTCTTCCGGACAGCCATCGGGAGGACCTTCACCGTGGGAGGCGAGTGGGGCAGGGCCTTCTCTCCCATGGTGGAATTCCTTGGTGGCTGGGAGCTGGAGGGGGGTGGCCCCGTCACCTGGGACATCATGCCGGAAATGCAGGTTACGCTGAACCAACGGCAGCACATCATGGCCAACTTCGGTGTTCGGCTGCCCCTCACAGAGACGGAGGGCAGAGAGCCGCAGCTCCTGTTCTACATACTCTGGGATTGGTTCGACGGCGGCTTCTTCGAGGGGTGGTGATCAATGACGACCAGAAACGGTAGTAAACGCACAGTGCTCTCCCTCTTCTTCGTCATCTGGTCCGCGCTGGTTGGCCAACCGAATGTCTCTGGGCAAGGAGTCGGGTCGGTGGAAGTACCGATCCTCTTCCATACGGCGGACCAGTGCATGGCCTGCCACAACCAGCTCACCGCGCCAGACGGCTCGGATATTTCCATTGGGTTCAACTGGCGGTCCTCCATGATGGGAAACGCCGGTCGTGACCCGTATTGGATGGCCGGTGTCCGCCGGGAGAGTCTGGACCACCCCGCGGCGGTGGACGTCATTGAGGACAAGTGCACGGTCTGTCATCTGCCCATGGCCAGGACCATGAGGGTCGCGGAGGGGGATCAGGGGAGGGCGTTCCGGTACTTCCCGACTTTCGGTGAAGGGGGGTCCCACGCCGAGCTGGCTGTGGACGGAGTGTCCTGCACGGTCTGCCACCAGGTGCAGGACGAGCGTTTGGGTGAGCGGGAGGGGTTTACCGGGGGATACGTCATCGACGTGACCACTCCGATGGGGGCCAGGGGGATCTTCGGCCCCTTCGAGGTGGACGAAGGGCGTGCCCGTGTGATGCGGTCCGCATCCGAGTTCGATCCGCAAGAAGCCGACCATATCCAGTCTGCCGAGTTCTGTGCCAACTGCCACACCCTCTTCACCCACGCCCTCGATCCCGAGGGAAACGATGCGGGTGAGCTTCCTGAACAGACTCCGTACCTGGAGTGGCTGGAGAGCGACTTTCCGGGGGAGCGGACCTGTCAGGACTGCCACATGCCTGTCATCGAGGGTGACGTCTCCGTCAGCGGCGTGCTTCCGAACCCCCGGTCAGAGGTGAACCAACACGTGTTCAAGGGCGGGAACTTCCTCATGCCCAGGATCCTGAACAAGCACAGGGCGCAGATGAAGGTGAAGGCGCTGCCCCAGGAGTTGGATGCCACCGCACGGGCATCGGAGGAGAACCTGGCCAACAACACCGCCGAGCTCGAAGTCAGCCGACTCGCATTCGGGGACGGGCGGCTGGATGCGGACGTCACCGTGACGAACCTCGCCGGGCACAAGCTTCCGTCGGCCTATCCCTCCCGGCGGGCCTGGCTCCACGTGACCATTCTGGATGGCCAGGGCCGGACCCTCCTGGAGTCGGGGGCCTTCCAGCCCAGTGGGAGGATCGAAGGGAACGACAATGACACGGACGGAAGCCGGTTCGAGCCCCACTACCAGGCGATCACCCGGTCGGACCAGGTCCAGATCTACGAAGACATCATGGTGGATTATGCCGGCGAGGTGACGACCGGGCTGCTGTGGGGGGCCAGATACATTAAGGACAACCGACTTCTTCCCCGAGGGTTCGACAAGAGGTCCGCCAGCTCCGACGTGGCGGTCCATGGGGCAGCGGCCGGGGATGCCGACTTCCTCGGCGGCTCCGACGTGGTTCGCTACTCCGTGGATGTGGGAAGTGCCCGACCACCCTTCAAGGTGGTGGCGGAGCTTTGGTATCAGCCCATCGGGTATCGATGGGCAATGAACCTGGCCGAGTACGACACCGAGGAATCGGCCCAATTCCTGGCCTTTTTCGAGGAGATGTCGTCTGCGAACGGTGCCCTCCTGGCCACTGCCGAAGGGAGCTTGAGATAGGTTCTGCAGGCATACGACAAACCCCTCGAGAGGAGCTGGCCAACACCCTCACTCACGGCGTGGGGGTGTTGGCAGCGGTTACAGGGGGGGCTTTCCTGATCATCCTTTCTTCTCTCCAGGGAGACCCGTGGAAGATCGTGGGGGCGGCGATCTTTACAGCCACGCTCATTCTCCTGTATACCGCCTCGACCCTCTATCACGCTGCCCGGTCCCCCTCCCTCAAGGCCCGGATGAAGGTTCTCGACCACGCGTCCATCTACCTCCTGATTGCCGGTACCTATACTCCCTTCACCCTCGTGGGGCTCCGGGGAGGGTGGGGCTGGAGCCTATTCGGGGTGATCTGGGGGCTGGCAGTGGCGGGAGTCATCTTCAAGCTTTTTGCTGCCGGCCGGTTCCGCCTCGTTTCCACGGGGATCTACCTGGGCATGGGATGGCTGGTCCTGATCGCCATCGGGCCCATGATCCGGCAGCTGGACCCCGCCATCATCGTCTGGCTCGTGGCAGGAGGGGTGGCCTATACCTCGGGGACGGTATTCTACCACAACCGAAGGGTGCCCTACTCCCATGCGGTCTGGCACGGATTCGTGATGGCGGGAAGTGCGTGCCACGGAGTAGCGGTGGGACTCCAGATCTGATAAATGAACCAGCCGGTGAGGGTGGGCTTCTCCCCGCACCGGCTGTCTCTGCTTCTGTCGGTTCGGCCGGATGTCCTGTCGAACTCCCCCTTTTCGGCGGAGAGGTGCCCGGTCAGCGCCCCGAGGTCACTCGGAACTCGTACTCCCTGGGCGGTTCGGACCCCAGAAGGTTCTTCACGAAGTAATCCCATCGCCGGCGCATCATGTAGGGCTCGTATCCAAACCCGTGGCCCCGGTTCGGCATCATGATGAGGTCGAAGTCCTTATTGGCGGCGATGAGGGCGTCCACCACGAGAAGAGTATTCGACGGCGGGACATTGCTGTCCATGGTCCCGTGCGCCAGAAGGAGCTTCCCCTTCAGGTTCTTCGCCACCAGCGGGTTCGACTGATTGTCATAGTTGCTCGTGCCGTCGGGATTGGTGACCAGGAGCCCCTGCCACTTCTCACCCCAGTCGTCTTCGTAATTGCGGTTGTCATGATTGCCGGCTTGGCTCACAGCCACCTTGTAGAAATCCGGGTGGCGGAGGATACCCGAAGTCGAAGCGAAGCCTCCCCCCGAATGTCCCCAAATCCCCACCCGGTCGATATCCATCCAAGGGTGACGCTCGGCAAGTTGTCTGATGCCCGCGATCTGATCCGGGAGGCCGTTGTCTCCCATGTCGCCGTAGTAGAACTCGTGGAAGGACTTCGAACGGCCCGGAGTACCCATTGCGTCGAGCTCCACCACGACGAACCCCAGCTCGGCGACGGCCTGGTGGTCTCGCCTGGCGGCACCGAAGCTCCGACTCCCCACGCTCCCCGATTGGGGGCCCGGGTAGAGATAATTGATGATGGGGTACTTCTTCGTCTCGTCGAGACTCGTGGGGGTGTACATGAGCCCGTAGAGGTCGGTGACACCATCCCGGGCCTTCACGACGAACGGTGTGGGGGGCTGCCAGCCGAATTCCTCTAGACCAGCAACGTCTCCCGTCTCCAGTGCCACCCTCTCCCGCCCTCTCAGGTCCCGAACCACGGTCGCGCCTGGGTCGGTGGGGGTGGACCAGGAGTCCACGAAATACTCGTGTTCCGGGACCAGCGTGATGGAGTGGTGTGCACTGTCAGCGGTCAGTAGGCGGAGATCATCTCCGTCCATGCTGACCCGATAGAAATACTCGAAGTAGGGGTCCCCGGGCTCCCGCCCCGAGCCGGTGAAGTAGAGTACCCGATCTTCCCGGTCGATATGACGGAGTTGGTGGACGATCCAGTCCCCGCTTGTGATGGGGTGTTTCAACTGTCCGGTGTCGAGGTCATAGAGGTAGAGATGCCCCCAGTCACTGCGCTCCGACCACCAGATGACCTCGTTGGTTTCGGGGAGGAAGTGCCAGTTCACCATGTCATTCCCGGACTCGAAGAAGGTCTCGACCCTCTCCTCCAGGACGTCTCGTACGACACCGTTGTCCGGGTTCGCGACCCGGAGAATCGCCTCTTTGTGGTCCCGGGAGGATGAGACGAAGGCAAGTTGGGATCCGTCCGGGGCCCACTCCACGTCGCAGAACGTCCCGCCACAGGCGATGTGATCGGTAATGGTGGACCGGTGCTGATCCGGTGGCATTTGAAGGCGAACCACCCTTGCCGGGGATTCGTCCACGTGGATCACCACTCGCTCGATCCGGAAGATGAGCGTGTCTTCCGGGAGCGGCCCCCTCCAGGCTTCCAACTCGGCGTGCCCGACTTTGGTCGAGGTGAGGTACATCATCCCCACCCCCCGCGCGTCGTGCTGGAAGGTGGCGATCTTCTTCGAATCGGGTGACCAGAGGAGGATGGGATTGGGTCCTTTGGTCCAACCTGCGTTGTTGGTGGCGTAGCCGAAGTCCTCCACGCCATCCAGGGTGAGTTGGGTCGCCTGGCCGGTGCTCACGTGCCTCATCCAGAGGTTGTGATCCCGGATGAAGGCGGCTTTGGTGCCATCGGGGGAGAGGACCTCCAGGGCTCGGAACATCCTGCGGGCGTCGGGAGAAACGCTCCGTTCACTCTCCTCGCAGATGTAGCCCCTGAGGTCACAGACCAGCCCCTGGCCGTCCACCCGGAACTCCATTGCTCTTCCGTTCCGGACCAGCTCGAAGCTCGTGAAGGGAAGGTCGAAGGGTTCGTAGCTCTCTCCGGTGAGGGTCGTAATCCCCCGGGCCAGGCGGTCGTGGTTGAACGCTCTCTCCCGAGCCCAGGAGTCCGGGTCCACCATGATGAATTCATACCCGTCTGCGAATGCGGTCCGGTACCAGAACCGGCCGTCGGGGAGGAGGCTGGGGCGAATGCCGACTCCCAGGGCCTTCCCCTCCAGGTTCTGCCGGAGGAAGGACTCCGCCCGAGCGTAGTCCTGGGCGGTGAGTATTGTCGGCCCGTAGGGTTCCCGGTCCTGGCCAGCAGCTGTGGCCGGAAGGAAGAGGAAGGCGAGGGCGAGAAGGTGGCTTTTGTGTCTCATGACAGACCTCGGTCCAAACCTGGGTGAGGGATGCTCATGCTCGTGGGTCCGGGCCCATGATGGAGCCCCGGGCTCGATCCGGCAACCTGAGGTGAACGGGGCGGGGTCGTGCCCGCTGGGCACCACGCACCCGGGGAGGGACACGGCTTTTTGGCCCGGGGCAACCGGGCGGCGGCCTTTGCATCCGGGCACCGGTTGGCACCACATTCCGGAGATGAGCGAAGAGATTGTCGGGGGCAGGTCCCGGGCGGAGCTGTATCTCCGGAAGACCGAGCTGGAGGACGAGATCCGGGACCGACGCCCCTCCATGAGGCGCCGCCGGAATTGGGGGCTGGGGATCATGGGGTTGGGGTTTGCGAACCTCGCCTCGTCCTTCTTCTGGACGGGCCCTGAAGGCATCTTCGGGGGTATCCTCCTTCTGGTCGTTTCCGTTGTCCCCTGGCTCTTCTATGCCTTCGAGGCGTCGGATGTCCGATACCTGAAGGCCCAAATCCGTGTGATCGAGTGGGAATTGAAGGAGGGCGAATGAGGGTCTGGATAGTCTTTTTGTTGGCGGCGCCGCTCCTGCTAGCCCCACCGGCGCTGGAGGGCCAGCGTGCTGGCGCTCCCAAGCTCGGGGTGGACGGCCTGGTGCACTCCAGGGGAGAGGGGACGGTGGCAGTCCTGGCCCGGGCCACCGCGAGTTGGCAGGGAGTCTCGACTCGTTCGGAGGAGCTCCGGGGCGATTTCCGCTATCTGCCAGATTTCGCGACGGCCCGATCCCGGGGGCAGGTGTTCGAGGTCCTGGAATCTGATGCCCCGGAGTGGTTGAGCGGTGGCCAGGGCCGTTTCGTCGCCGTTCCGTGGAGTTTCGGGCCTGGTTGTGCCGAGGAGGGCTGGCAGAATCCCACCTGGGTGTCCCCCGGTGACACCGTGGCCTTCCTTCTCCTCCCGACGAGGACCCGCTCCCGAGACGGACAGGGGCTTCACGTCTTCGACGTCCTGGGATGGCACCAGCCCTATCCGGTGGGGGATCTCATCCCCTTCTGGCGAAAGGGGCCCGACCCCAATCTGGTCTGGCTTTCCCCGTCGGAGTTCTACGAGCTGTTGACGGTTCTTCCCATGGAGGTGGCTCTTCAGGCTGACCCAGCCGGGGCCCTTTCCAGAGCCATGGCCTGGGTGGAGCGGGAGCCGGATCGGAGGCTGGCCTTTCCGCTGCCGGAAATCCTGGAGGCGTGGGAAAACGCGCTCAGGGTGGGAGGGTAAGGGGTGGAGACGGCTCTCTGGACCCTGGGGATAGTGGCGGGGCTCCTGGTTTTGGATCGCCTGTTCCTCTGGCTCGAGTCCCGGGGGTGGATCTACTACCGGAAGAACAAGCCCGGGCGCGGGGCTTCGACCTATCATCTACTGGAGTGGAACGCGGCCTTCGACCCTACCATGCGGCAGGTGCTGGAGGAGCGAATCAAGGAGGAAAGGGAAGAGGAAGAGTCCGGGGCCCCACCGGGGCCGGACGGAGAGGGTGATTCGGAAACGGAGCGCCTCGGCGCATGAAGCGGTTCTTCGACTGGGTGAACGCAATCCTTCTTCTATGCATGATCGGCGCCGCATCGCTGGTCTGGCCAGACCTCCCGGACCGAATCCCGGTCCACTTCGGGATCGACGGCCGGCCCGACGGTTGGGCGGAGAAGAGCCTGACTTCCTGGTTCGTCCTCCCCGGCGTGGCCGTCGCTCTCACCTTCCTGATGGGAGCCGTGCGAGCTCTTCTCTCTCGAAACCCTCGATGGGTAAACCTCCCGGATCGGACCCGGGTTTCCGACTTGCCCGCCGAAGCCCAGGGTCCGGTCCTGGAAATGATCAGCGGATTCCTGGCTCTGATTCAGACGGAGCTTCTGGTCATCTTCGGTCTCATCCAGTTGGCGTCCTACCGGACGGCCACGGGCGGGGAAAGCCAGGGGATCATGATCCTGGTTCTTCTCCTCGCCGTCCCTACCTCCCCCTTTCTCCTCGTCGTGTTCTTTCTCCGGCTCCAGGGTGCTCTCGACCGGGGAAGAAAGCTGGCTCGGAGAGCCCAGGCCGGGGTTGCCGGTGGAGATGGCTTCGGGTGAGGATCCCGACCTCCGGGGCGCTTGTGGGGTGTCTCCTTTCCGCCTTCATGGCGTGTGTCGGAGGAGAGGATCGGGGTGGAGCGGGAACTGGTGGAGGATTGCGGTTCGCCGACAGCCTGGTGGCTGCCGCCGTGGAGAACGGCACCGTTCCCGGAGCGGTTCTCCTGATCGCCAGAGACGGGCAGGTACTCCTGGAGAAAGCGCATGGATCAGCCCAACTGATGGGTCTCTCGCCTGAGCTCTCCAGCCGGGAGGAGAGAGAGGAGCCCTACCCGAACGCACCCGAACTCCTGGCCCGGCCCCGTCCCATGACGGTGGGGACCGCCTTCGACCTGGCATCGGTGACCAAGGTCATGGCTACGACCATGGCCATCCTCCTCCTGGTGGACCGGGGAGCAGTGACATTGGACGCTCCGGTCCAGGCATATCTCCCGGAGTTCCGCGGGCCCGGGAAAGACTCTGTCACTGTCCGACACCTCCTGACCCACTCGGGGGGCCTGGCCCAGTGGCAGCCCATCTACTATCAGGCCCGAAACGGAGGGGAGGCCCTGGACGCCGTTGGTGCCATGCCCCTGCAGTGGGGGGTGGGGGAAGGGCGTCGTTACAGCGACCTGGGGTTCATGCTCCTGGGATACCTGACGGAGCGTGAGGCGGGGATACCTCTGGATCGGTTCCTCAACCAGGAGCTTTTCGAACCTCTGGGGTTGGATCGGACCGGGTATCGCCGCGCCGGGTGTGAGCGGAGCGGCGTCGGGTTTCCATGTCCAAACGGCCCGTTCGCCGCCACCTCCCACGGGAATCCATACGAATACCGAATGGTCCACGACACGGCCTTCGGGTATCGCTTCCCCGGCGACCCAATGGCATGGGGCAACTGGCGTCGACACACCCTGGTGGGGGAGGTCAACGATGGGAACGCCTTCCACGCCCACGGCGGCGTGGCCGGCCACGCTGGGCTCTTCTCCACAGCCCGAGAACTCCAAATCCTCCTGGATCTCCTGCTGAACGGAGGGGAGTTGGGAGGGCGCCGCTTTTTCCGGAAGGAAACGCTTGATGCTTTCCTGGAGCCGACGAGATTCGGCCACGGCCTGGGGTGGCAGCTTCCCTCCTGGGCTCCAGAGGGGAGCTTTTCACACACAGGGTTCACCGGAACGTTCGTCTTGGGCGTCCCTTCCGAGGGGTTGGCCCTCGTGCTCCTGACCAACCGTCAGAATCTCGGGGTGGGGGCCGACACCGGGTATCCGGAGGTGAGCGGGCTTCAACGGCAAGTGGCGGAAGCGGTCCTGGGAATGGGTCCGGCGGGTTGAGCCGCCGAGGATCCGGGGCGCTCGAGGTCGGGGTCGACATCGGATCCAGAGGACCCCGTGGGAGGCGGCAAGCGGGTTAGATCGAGATGAGCGCATGGGTCAGCCCGATGCCGATCCCGCCGCCGACGATCCAGATGGCTTTGGCTTTGAACCGAACCAACGCCACCAGGGCCACCAGCAGGATCAGGCTTCCCCACAGGTCCTGGATGGCTGGAGGGATGAGACCCACTCCCACGCCCAGGATGGCTCCCGCCACGACGGCGTTCACTCCCTTCAAAGCTGCCCCGACGCCCTCCAGGTGACGCCACCGCTCCAGCCAGGGAGCCACCAGGAGGACGGCGACGAAGGATGGAATGTAGATCCCCGCAGTGGCCACCGCCGCGCCGGGCACCCCGGCCACGGCGAACCCCACGAATGCCACCAGGGTGACGATGGGCCCCGGGATGGCCTGTGTGAGGGCGATTCCATCCAGGAATTGCCCAGGGGTGAGCCAGCCGTAGCTCTCCACCACGAACGGCTCCAGGAGGGCCACTAGCATGTACCCTCCGCCAAACAGGACGGCTCCGGCACCCAGCGTGAGCCCGAAGAGCTGTCCTATGGGGGCGACAAGAGGGGGGAGAAAGGAGGTGGAGGTAGGGACCAGGGCGAGGCCGAGGATGCTCGGAGGGGCTCCGCCACCCTTTCTGCCTCGCAGGAGACCCCACCCGATGGCCCCACCCGCAGCCATGGCCGCCACCTCCCACCGCTCCAGGAGAAGAGCGGCAGCCATCCCCCCCAGAGCCAGCAAGATCAGGACGGAGCGCTGAAAAGTGGCCTTGGGGCTGGAGATCGTCCCAGACCCAGGCGGCGGTGGCGGTCCATCGGCTGCCATCGCCACTCTTCCCAGCTTCCATCCTGCGGAAAGGATCACTGCCAGGATGGCCGGCTTCAACCCCCAGAAAACCCCTTCGACCTGCGGAATGGATCCGAACCGGAAATAGAGGAAGGAGAAGAACACCACGAGAAGGAAGGTGGGTGCAAGGAAGGACAAACCGGTGGCCAGGGCCCCCCTCCACCCCCGTTGGGTGTACCCGATATGGATGGCCACTTCCGATGAGTTCGGCCCGGGGAGGAGGTTCGTGATCCCGACCAGGTGAAGGAAATGCTCCCTGGTGAGCCAGCCCTTCCGGTCCACCACCTCGTCCAACATGAGGGCGAGGTGAGCATTCGGCCCACCGAATCCCAGAAGGGAGATCCGAAGAGGGCCGGAACCGGGATTTGCGGGGAGCGTGGAGGTGTCCAAGGCTCATTCCAGAGGTAGCGCCCGAGAAAGCCGGACCACAGGTTGATTCGAGATCGTGCACCTTACCCCGGCCCGCTCAGTGCGTTCGGTTCAACTGAAAAGGACATTCGCAATGTCCCCTCATCTTGTTCGGATCATCGTCGCCATTCTATTCCTGGGCCACGGGCTCGGCCATGCCATGCCGGCCCTCCCTCTGTTGGGCGTTCGCCTGAGTGCCTCACACTCTTCGGAATCATGGCTCCTGAACGGTGTGATGGGGGCGGGCGCTCGCTCGGCCATTTGTGTCGCAATGGATCTCCTCCATGAGTGACGGCGAGGAACGGCCCGGGAGTCGGGGGGGAAAGATGAGGGAGAGGTATCAGGAACGTCTGATCCGGTTCCAGAAAGCGGGGTCGTCGGAAAAGGATCTCAGCATACGACTCGGCTGGGTCAGGGTAGCCGTCTTCGTGGTGGGGTTCGCCCTGTACGTGGTCTCCGACGTGTCGACGGGGCTGTTGGAGACCTGGTCTCGGGGAGGAATGGTCCTCGCCGGGGCCGTGTTCCTGGCCCTGGTGGTCTGGCACCGCCGGGTTCGTTCCCGGGAGCGTCGGTTCCAGGTGCTGGCGACCATCAACCGGGAGGGGATCGCTCGCCTGGACCGGGATTGGGGGAGCCTTCCCGGAACTCCGATCCCCCCCTCGAGCATGGCTCACCCCTACGCCATGGACCTCGATGTTTGCGGGGATGCCTCTCTCTTCCGCCTCTTCTCCACGGTGACGATTCCCCCTGGTCGGGCGACCCTCAGGAGGTGGATCCTCGGTCCCGCCCATCCGGAAGAGGTTCTCCGTAGACAGGAGGCCGTCGGGGAGCTTGCGCACCAGGTCGATCTCCGGCAAACCCTCGAGGCCACGGGACGGCTCTTGGAATCGCCCAACCCCGAAGCCATCGACGCCTTCACTTCCTGGGCGGAGGCAGAACCCTGGCTCAACAGCCACAGGCGGCTCACACTGGGGGCCTGGATCTTTCCCTCGATCACCTTCCTCTTGGCGGGACTCCACCTGTGGGGACCCCTCGCCGGGCCGTGGTGGCTCTTTTCTCTGGCGGCCTCCTTCACGTTGGCCAGTCTTCACCGAGGGAGGATCCACTCTCTCATGGAGGAAGCTTCTGGGGGGCAGGAACGGTTCGCGCGCTACGCGTCACTTCTGACCCTCCTCCTCGAGATGGAGGTGACGGCTCCAGCCCTGAAGCAGCTGCAGGACTCGGTCCGATCGAGTCCCGTGGGAGCGGCCCGGGAGCTCAGGCGATTGGGGCGCAGGGTGGCATGGGCCGATGCCCGCTATAGCGGAATGATGCATGCCCCTCTTCAGGCCATTCTGGCCTGGGATATCCATATGCTGGGGCTCCTTGAGCGGTGGAAGACCCGGTCTGGGGCACACGTCCGGGCCTGGCTGGATGCGTTGGGGACGCTGGAGGCCCTCTCGGCCCTGGCCTGCCTGAAGGGCGACCACCCCGAGTGGGCCTTCCCCGTTCTCGAGGAAGAAGGAAGCCCGCGGTGTTCAGCGAGGGACCTCGGCCACCCTCTTCTCCCCCCTGAAGCCTGCGTTCTCAACGACGTCGAGGTCGGCCCGCCCGGGAGCTTTCTCTTCGTTACCGGCTCCAACATGTCAGGGAAAAGCACCCTTCTACGTTCCATCGGGATCAACGCTGTCCTGGCCCAGGCCGGCGGTCCGGTCTGTGCTCGTGAGATGACGATGACGCCCCTGGCCGTTCACACCTCCATGCGCACCGCCGACTCCTTGGCCCACGGTATTTCCCAATACATGGCCGAGTTGAACCGAATCGGGCAGGTGGTGGACGGGGCTCGGAAGGAGGACGGGGCTCTCTACCTCCTGGACGAACCGCTCCAGGGCACCAACGAGGCCGAGAGGCGG
>JBDHCH010000050.1:0-19748 GCA_039592115.1 Gemmatimonadota bacterium
TCTCTGGAAGGAGCCGACATGCCCGGGAGTGATCTCTACACAGGCACGCTGGACGTACTCGTCCTGAAAGCCCTCTCCGGAGGGGCCATGCACGGGTACGCGGTGGGGGCGTGGATTCGGAAGCACAGCCAGGAAGCCATGGGTGTCCGAGAAGGGGTCCTCTATCCGGCGTTGCATCGCCTGGAGCGAAAGGGCCTCGTCGAGGCCCGCTGGGGACAGACCGAGACCCGCCGCCGGGCGAAGTTCTACACGCTCACCGAGGAGGGTCGGACGCACCTGGAGACCGAGGCCAAACGCCTGGCCGAGCACTCGGAAGCTGTCCTCTCCCTGCTCCGAACGCCAACGCGTTAAGCACATGCCCTCTCTCTTCCGGCGCCGGCGGCGCGGCAATCGACTGGATTCGTTATCGCTCCTGGACCAGGAGGTTCGAGAGGAGATCCGGTTCCACCTGGAGATGCGGGTGGCGGAGTTGGAGGCCGGCGGAATGGAGTCGGAGGATGCCTGGCGCCGGGCACTGGAGTCGTTCGGTGATCCGGAGGAGATCATCGAGGAGGCCAAGAAAGAGCTGAACGGGGGACGAACAATGGGATGGGGATTGAGAGCCGTATCGAACCTGATTCATGACCTTGGATTTGCCATGCGAACCCTCCGGAAGAGGCCCATGTTCACCGCTGCTGCGGTTGTTTCCCTGGGCCTCGGCATCGGGGCGAACACAGCCATCTTCAGCGTCATGCACTCACTTCTGGTCCGACCCCTCGGTGTGGCGGAACCGGGTCAACTGGTCGCGGTCTATACGTCTCAACGGGGGGGGGTACGCCATGGGAACACATCCTTCCCGGACTACCTGGATTACCGGGACCGTAACGACGTGTTCACCGGGTTGGCCGCCCATACCCTCGCCCCCATGGCGATCGGAGGAGAAGGTTCCCCTCGGGTCGTTGTCGGCCAGTTGGTGAGTTGGGACTACTTCTCCGTCCTCGGAGTGGAGCCGATCCTGGGAAGGGCGTTCCTTCCCGAGGAGGACGTCGAGGCGGGGGCATCTCCCGTCGCAATTCTGAGCTACGGAACCTGGCGGGATCTGTACGACTCGGATCCAGGGGCCCTGGGGAAGACCGTGCGCATCAATGACAGCCCCTTCACGGTGGTGGGGGTCGCTCCCCCGGGCTTCGTCGGCTTGACGCCTGTCCTGGAGCCGGCACTGTGGGCTCCCCTGGCCATGGCCACCCAGGCACTCCCCTACACGCCGAACATCCCGAGTCGAGTCGATCCATGGTTGCAGCTGGTCGGTCGGATGCGAGAGGGCGTCGATTTCTCCCAGGCTGAGGCTGGACTGGATCTCCTGGCCAGTAACATGGCCTCGGAGTTCCCCGAGACGAACCGGAACAAGGGGATCATACTGGGCGAGATCGACGGCGCTCGTCTCATATCACCGGAAGCGACGGCCGGAGGCAGGAATCTTCTGGGCGTGCTGCTGGCCGTGGTGGGGTTCGTCCTCCTCATGGCCTGCTTCAATGTGGCCAACCTCCAATTGGCCCGCGCCACCGCCCGCCGCCGGGAGATCGCCATTCGGTCGTCCCTGGGGGCATCCCGATTCAGGATCGTTCGGCAACTGTTGGTGGAGAGCGTCCTTCTGGCACTCCTGGCCGGGGGGCTCGGGTTGGTGCTGGCGGTGTTCGCCATCGACGCGTTGCAGCTGCTTCAACCCCAGATGGAGATTCCGCTCCAGATCAGGGCCGGCCTCGACCTCCCAGTACTCGGGTTCACCTTCCTGTTGGCGGTCATCACGGGAATCGTGTTCGGTCTCGCCCCGGCGCTTCAGGTGCTCCGGCCTGGTCAGTCGGAGGCCCTGAAGGAGCAGGGGTACGCCGTGAGCCAGGCCAGAGCCACGACGAGAATCCAAAGTGGCCTGGTCATCGGACAAGTCGCTCTTTCCCTGGTCCTGCTTGCCGGAGCAGGCCTCTTCGCAACCAGCCTGAGGAACACCCTCGCCATCGACCCCGGGTTCGACCTCCCGAACGGTGTGGTCATGCCCATGAACCTGGGATACGGCCAGTACGATGAATCCGACGGCAGGGAACTCCACCGACAACTGCTCCAGCGCGTGAGGTCCATGCCCGGAGTGGAGAATGCGGCGCTGACCGCTTTCGCTCCCCTCGGAATCACCCATGGACACCACGACGTCTACATCGAGGGGTACGATCCAGCACCCGAGGAGCTGATGCTGGTCAAGCGGAACATGGTCTCCGCGGACTATTTCGACGCCATGGGAATCCGGGTCCTCCGCGGTCGGGCCATCGACGGGGGAGACACGGAGTCAGCCGAGCCCGTGGCCATGGTGAACGAATCCATGGCCGAACGATTCTGGCCCGGCCAGGATCCCATCGGCCGAACGGTCAGAGCCGATCTCGGAATCACCTATACGGTGATCGGGATCGTTGAAGACGGGAAGTACGCATCCCTCCAGGAAGCCCCGGAATCCTACCTCGTCCTCCCCCTCACCCAGGCCGAGTACGTAGAACGCATGAACCTGGTAGTCAGGACGTCCGGTGAGGCCTCGGCCCTGGCCAGCCAGCTCGAAGCCGAGGTGAGGCGGATCGCTCCGGGGCTACCGAACCCGACGGCTCTGACGAGTCAAGAGTACCTGGCCTATTCCATCGGAGACGCGAAAGGACCAGCGGTCATGGTGGGAGCCTTCGGACTGTTGGCCCTGGTTCTGGCTGCGGTCGGGCTCTACGGAGTGATGTGGTACGGCGTTACCCAGAGGACCCGGGAGTTCGGTGTGCGTCTGGCTTTCGGCGCTTCCGAAAGAGAGGTGGTGAGGTCGGTTCTGAGCAAAGGATTCAGAACCACGACGGTCGGGGTCGTCCTGGGCTTCCTCCTCGCTCTGTTCGGCACCCGGGTGTTGTCGGGGCTGTTGTACGGGGTTGGTACCCTGGATCCGGTGGTGTTTTCCGTGGTCCCGGCCGTGTTGCTGGTGATCGGCCAGATAGCCAGCTACTTCCCGGCCCGTCACGCGTCCCGATCCGACCCGGTGGTGGTGCTACGCGCGGAGTAGGTGGGTGGTCCCGGCGCCCGGGTGGTAGCGTCGTCAGCCATCCAGCCCAGCCAACGCTGCCTTCGCTTCCACGATTTCTGGGAGGTCCTGGTCCCCGGCCCTGGTGATGGTCAGGAACCGCCGGTAGAAGTCCCGCGCCAGGTCCGTTTCCGCCCGGTCATCGTAAATGCGGGCGAGGGCGAGGCTGACATAGAAACGACCGTAGGTATCCAACGCCCCCTGGTAGTATCGAATCGCTTCGGCGGTATTCCCCTCTGCCAGCTCCAACTCCGCCAAGGACAGGCGTGCCAGAGCTCCCTCGTTTCCGGGATGTTGGGAGACCGGGCCCAGGAGTCGGCGGGCTTCGGCCACCCGCCCCCCTTCGGCAGCGATGGTGCCATCCACCAGGTCGGCACCCCGGGCGGATAGCTCGGATGATTCGGCCCGGCCCCGGAGGATGCGGGCTGATTCCCTGGCGCCCGCCAGGTCGCCGGTCCGGGCCAACCCCCAGCCTACAAAGAACTGGCAGCTCGTGTTGACCGCCGGCTCCTCGCAGCCTCTGGGGTCGGCCGCGGAGCGATGCGGAAGTTCCTCCCCAGGGGCCCATGTTCCCAACAGCCACCCCATGGCCAGCCCTTTGGTCGCGACACTGACATCCAAGGAGTCCATGAGCCGATCGGTCCGGCGGAGGGCTCCCTCTGATATCAGGTTGTAGAGGATCCAGGAGTGATCCGATCCGGCCCGATCCCGGTTCACCCACAACATCTCCCGGATACGGTCGTACTCGTCCACCCTGTTCGTATAGGCGATCCTGATCCTCTGGAGGAGGCCGACGTCCGTGGACCGGGAAGCCTCCAGAGCCTGGAGGAACTCGGTGGAGTCGCCTAGAAGGAGAGGGATGGCCAGGGAGAACTCGGTGATATTCCGCACGTCCTCCGTCGCTTCACGGTACCGGGCCAGCCGGACTTCGGCCTCCTCTCTGTCCCCCGCCGCGATGACCATTTCCAGGGGATGAACCTGGTAGGGCCCGAAATCGGGGTCCAGCTCGATAGCCCGTTCGAAGGCTTCCCGGGCCTGCGTCCAGGTGGCCAACCCGAGCTCGACCCCCCCGTGGTAGATATACTCCCCCAGCTCGAACCAGATGTCCGGGTCGTCGGGATACAGCGTTACCGCCTCTCGGATGGTGGGGAAAAACGCCGCATCGCCGGTGCGGGCAGCCTCGGAAGCCTGAACCAGCACCCGATCCCGAGCGGGAAGCCGGTCCACCAGGGCAGCGGCTCGTTCCCCGGCGTTGGCGCCGGCAGCGCTTCCGATGTCATCCAGCCAGCCATAGGCGTTCGACAGACGCATCCAGGCCAATGCGAAGAGAGAGTCGAGCTCCACTGCCTCTTCGTAGGAAGCCACAGCGGCAGCGAAGTCCGCATCCCTGAACGTAGCCTCACCCTCCAGGTAGGCACGTAGAGCGGGGAGGGAGGTGGTCGTGAGGGCATCCAGACGAACGTCCTGCACCGTGCCCTGGCCCGTAGCACCCAACAACTCACGGATGATCGCCACCGAGAGGGAGGAAGTCAGGTCCAGGACCTGGTCCGCGGCCCCCTCCTGAGACACCTGCACGACCTTCTCTCCACTGGAGAGGTCGAAGAGCTCCGCGCTGACCCTGATCCCTGCCGGATTCCCGACCAGGGCGCCAACCAGACCGTACCTGGCCCCGGTACGAGCGGCCACCTGGAGAGAGGTTCTGAGGTCCGGAGAATCCGCATCGCCAACCTGATCCCTCCACTGGGCCAATACCGTCCGGGAGTCGATGGTGCGGAATCCACCCATCCCGTCCAGGTTGGTCGTGAGGACATCAACCAGCCCTTCCCGCCAGAGATTGAGATCTTCGCCGCCCGTCACGGCGAAGGGGACGACCGCGATGCCCGCCGCCGCCACATCCGCCCCTGCCTCCTCGGGACCCACCAGGCGGGGACTTCCGGAGAACCCTACATACAGTCCGGTACCCCCGAAGAGGAGTGACAAGGCTACAAGTCCGCCCAGAATCGCCCGCGCCCAGGTGAGATGGGGAAGCTTTCCGGACTTCAAGCTCGCCAGGGCCTCGACAGGCGCGACCTGCCAATCCGTCGGGATCTCACCCGCTTCCTCCGCCGCTGTCGTCGAGGGAAGGGACTGCACCCACGCCGTGGCCAAAGTGATTACCAAGCCCACGAGGAGCAGGAGGACGCAAACCGGCAGGACCCACTCCGGAAGGGACAGGGCTTCGCCGAGAACCTCTGCGATCTGGAGGATGACCCAGGATGCCCCGAGGTAGACCAGGAGGATCTGGACGGTCCGGGCGCGCTTCAGGCGTTCCAGGAGATTGGGGGAAGTCATGGCGGCCAATTTGGGAGTGCGTTCGAAAATACGAAACGAAAAAATAGTTCTGGAGTGTTCTAATCTAGCGATTCCGGGCCGGCGTGGGAGGCCAGGGTGCGGGGCTCCATCTACCCATGAAGTCCTCGTACGCCACTCCCGTCAGCCCCGGCTGCTCGAGATCCCACCGGCACCACACCCCCCTTCATCACCACCTCCACCCGGCCGAGGGCGTCGACCAGGTCCGCCAGGGGGTCTCCGGCGAGGATGATGATGTCCGCCAGCTTGCCCGGTTCCAGGGTACCCAGATCGGCGTCCCGGCCACACACCGCCGCAGCGTTTCCCGTGGCGGCCCGAATGACCTCGAGGGGAGATAGACCCGCCTCCAGGAACATCTCGATCTCCAGGAGTGGGAGCCTCTCCGTCGCATTCCGGTTATTGAAGTCGTTGCCCACCGCGAGGAGACCGCCGGCGGAGTGGAACCGTCGCACGATGTCCAGAATCACATCCACCACCCAAGCCTCTCTCGGGGTCGGATCCTCCCTGGTGTAATAATCCCCGATGAGAGCACTGACCGTGGGCACCATTGCGGTACCCTGTGCGGCCATCCTTTCCAGCCTCCGTTGATAGTCCGGCGCCCAACGGTCGAAGAAGAGACCCACGGGATCCTCACTGGCCATCACCTGGTTTTCTTCCTCACGGGAGGGCCAGCGCGGCATGGCCAGGTGCTCGATGACGTCCACCCCAGCGTCGATGGCCAGGTCCATGGGGGGAGGCTGGATCAGGTGGGCCCTCACCAGAAGTCCACGGGCATGGGCTTCGTCCACGATGGCTCGGACCGTCTCGAGGCTCAGAGTGGGGAGCGGGTTCTCACGGTTCCAGCTGGGATCGACTGCGATCTTGATAAGATCCGCGCCACGGCCAGCCAGTTCGGCCACCCCCTCCCTCCCCTCCTGGGGCGTGGTTACCTCGTAGTTGATGTGCGTTCGGTAGAGGCCATCGGGATATCCCCCTGGCGCGGTGACAATTGGGCCAGCCCTGATCCCCCGGGCAGCGAGTCCGTCCTCCCCTTCCTCCTGGAGGAACTCGTCCATCTCCGACAGCTCGGATCCCAGGTCACAAACGGAAGTCACCCCCTCCACGAGGAACGTTCGCCGGAGATCAGCCGGGGCTCCGTGGTGAATGTGGGTGTTTATGATCCCCGGCAGGATGGCCCCGCCGCCCGCGTCGATGACGAAGACTCCGTCCGGAATCCTGAACTCCTCCGCGGAACCCACGGCCAGGATGGTATCGCCCTGAACGAGGACGACCCCGTCAGGAATTGCCGGATTCCCCATTCCATCGATGACCGTGCCGTTCATGATCACGGTGGCATCGGCGGGAACCCGGATGCCCGGCCGGCAGCCAATCAGGAGGGTCGAAAGAAGCAGGGCGACAAACGGTACGCGTTTCATCACGGAACACTCCCGGTCCTGAGGTCCGAGGCTACGAACCGATACGCTTCCACTCTTCGATGAACCGAACGGCGCCCTCCACCAGAGTATCGAAGCGGAACTTCCCCTGGGCTGCCGACGACTGCGCCAGGTCTCCGGTGGTGAAGACACCATTGCTGGAGATCTGGTGGGAGGCGGCTCCCTTCCCCGATCTCTCAGGCCGGAAGAGGTGGGTGAAGGCGACCAGGCTTCCGTTGGCTCCCGTCATGGTTTCCATGGCCTCCTGGGCCGCGGCGGGTGGAGTGAGAATCGGATTCTCGGCCTTCTCCATGTCCACAAGCTGAGGCGTCAGATAAAGCATCCAGGAGGTCTCACCAACCCCGGCGTGGAAGTCCATCGCCGGCTCAGGGAAGGTGGACTGCACCTGCGGCAACTCGATCTCTCCCAGATCCACCGCGGAAGCCACGGTCGTGTTGTTGATCCGGTTGATGACGTTGGCCACGGACGCGCCGTTCCCGCCGTGCCCGTTGTAGAAGGCGATCTTTCTTACACCGTGATGGATGAGGGCTTGGACCGTTTCGAAGACGATCTCCTCGAAGAGATCGGGGGAAAGGGTCAGGGACCCGGCGAAGCCCAGGTGGTGGGCCGAGATTCCCGCCATCACCACCGGCGCCACCAACACGTCCGTCCTCTGCGCGATGAGCTTGCACGCCTCCTGGGCTGCGAGGAAGTCGGTTCCCAGCGGGAGGTGTTTCCCGTGCTGTTCCAGGGATCCGACGGGGATCAGCGCCACATCGGTCCGGGTGAGGAGCTCTTCAACCTCCAGCCAGGACATGTGGGGCAGGTAGTTCTTCACCTTCTCCTGGGTGAACAGGGGGTTGGTGTCCTGGGCGGCGGTCGCCGAGGGGATAAGGACCCCGACAACCAGCCATAGCGCGAAGGGGAGCGAGGCGAGGCGAGTAACCGAGTGGAGGTTGTCCAGGTGCTTCATGGCAGTATCCCTTTGATGTGCTCGAGTCGGTCTGTTGCTGTCGCGTAGTCGTCCGTCTGCCAGGGGAGTGCAGGGGACCGAGGGCCCTTCGGACGCGAGGTCCACACCCACCCCGGTCCTTCTCCTACCGCCTCACTCGGATGGGGTAAGGCGGACGTTGGGGAGTGTGGGGCGGGTCTTCTTCCAGCATCCTCAGGATCTCCTGGATCGCTCGCTCGAGCTGGGGATCCCCCCCGGCGATGACCTCTACCGGGAGCTGCTCCACTTCGATGTCGGGTGGAATCCCAACGTTCTCCACGATGAACCCCCCGTCCTCCGTCCAGATGGCCAGGTTGGGAGCGGTCACCACTCCGCCATCGATGAGCACCGGGAACCCCAAGGTCCCCACCAGGCCGCCCCAGGTTCTCTTCCCGATGAGCGGCCCCATGTCGAGCTGCCTGAACATCCAGGGGAGGTAGTCGCCCCCGGATCCCGCGGTCTCATCGATGATCATGACCTTCGGTCCCTGAATGGACCCCAACGGATTCTTCAGGTCCGCGCCATAGCGCATGGCCCAGCTACTCAGGTAGGGTCGGCGGAGATGGTCGATGTAGTAATCGGCGGCCATCCCCCCGCCATTGAACCGCTCGTCCACGATGATGGCCTGCTTGTGGGCTTGCGGGAAGAAATACCGCTTGAAATAGGTGTGCCCCAGTGTGGAGGTGTTGGGAACGTAGACGTAGGCCACCCTTCCATCAGTGGCTTCCTCGACCCGTTTCAGGTTTCCTTCGACCCAGTCCCTGTTCCGCAGCCCATACTCGTTGCCCACCGGGACCACCTGTACGGTCCGGGCGCTGGACCCGTCCGGGTCCGGTCCCACGGTGATCTCCACGATCTTGTTCGCAGTGTTCTCGAACCGGGAGTACAGGTTCTCCGGGGCCCTGAGATCCGAACCGTTCACCGCCAGGAGGTACTCTCCGGCTTGGACGCCGACACCGGGCTCGGTCAGGGGCGACCGGAGCTCAGGGTTCCAGTTCAGCCCCCCGTAGACCTTCGCGAACCGGTAACGCTCCTGGTCGACTTCGTAATCGGCGCCCAGTAGACCACCGGGAATGTTTTCGGATCGATGGAGAAAGTCCCCGCCCCCTACCCGGTGATGGCCCACCGCGAGCTCCGAACACATCCACTGGATGACGCGGTTCAGATCCGACCGGGAAGAAAGATGAGGAAGAAACTGGGCGTACTTCGCACGCATCGCCGGCCAATCGGCACCGTGCATTCCCGGGTCGTAGAAGTAGTCCCGATTGATACGCCAGGCCTCTTCGAACATCTGCTGCCATTCAGCCCTGGGATCGATGCGGACCTGGATGTCTCCGGTGGCTAGAGTCCCGGTCCCTGGTTCGATCCTTCCGCCCGCCCCGGCCAGTATCCAGGACCCCTGACGAAGGGCGAGGACTTTTTGATGGTCAGCCGAGAGGGTGAAGGCCGTTACGTTCTCGAGAAGGGTTTCCTCCTCCCTGGAATCCAGTGAGAAGCGACCCAGGTTTGCGCGGACCTGGCCGAACACCACTCCGGCATCGACGCTCCCCTCCGCCTTCAGATAGAAAAGTTGGCCGGGGTCACCAGCCTCCAATCCGTAGAAATACCCAGGCTCAATGGGAATCGAGAGGATGCGTTCGTGGAGGCCGTCGAAGTCAACCTCCACACGGACGTCCTCCTGATCCGAGGGCCCCGGGGCCTCTTCATCGCTTGGGTCCGCTGCCACCGCCTCCTCGTCGCTCTGCTTCGCCAGGGGGGAGGGCGTATCCTCGGCGAGGACAGCCAGATAGAGCGAGTTGGACGCTCTCATATCCTGGCCGGAGAGAGCGAACCAGGTCCGAAGGGGGCCCGCATCGGTGGAAGCGGAGAAGAACAGGTATTTCCCGCCGGCGTCGAACACCGGTTCGTTCACGTCACTCAGTCCTTCGGTGATGACGTGGGATTCGTCTTCCTCCACCGAATAGAGGTGCACTTCCTGGAAATAGACGAGGGTGTTCAGGGTGTACGCGAGCCAGCGGGAATCCGGGGACCACGCATAGTGGAGCGTCTTCAGCGGGCCGTAAATGGGCTCCGACGCGACCCTCCGGATTTCCTCGGAGTCCACGTTCAGAAGGTAGAGGGACCAGGAGTTGTCGGAGTACGCGATCCATTCACCATCCGGAGACCATTCGGGTTCCTCGTAGAACCCGCTCCCCTCCAGCCGAATCCGCCTGACCTCCCCATGGCCATCCTGGGGAGCGATGTGGAGCTCATACTCACCTGAAGCATCGGAGAAGTAGGCTACCGCCCGTCCGTCCGGCGACCAGGCCGGACTCCGCTCGTGGGCGCCCACGGTGCGAGTGAGATTTCGGACGTCCCCCTCCTCCGCCGGGACTGTGACGATCTCTCCCCTGAATTCGAAGACCGCTCGAGCACCCGATGGCGAGAGGCCTGCGCCGCGAATGAACCGGTCGCCTTCAGCATACCGCCCCCGAGTCTCGATGAGATCTGCGGCGACGCCGATGCGAAGGCGTTCGCTTCGCCCCGCGTCGGGATCGAGCAGGTGGAGGTAGCCTGCCTGTTCAAAGACGATGGTCCCCTCGTCGGCGTTGGCGTTCAGGACGGGGAAGTCTTCGAACTGGGTGAGCTGCTCCACCGAATCTGAGCCGGGGAGGAAGGAAAACAGGTTGAACTCCCCGTTCCGGTCGGAGCGGAAGTACACCCGGTCTCCCACCCACATGGGGTCCGTGTCGTTGGACCGGCCCGGCGGTTGTGGGATCTCCTCCACCGAGTGACTGCCCCGATCGTATAGCCAGATCCGGGTCACCCTGCCGCCCCGGTAGTTCTTCCATTGATTGAAGGGCTCAGAGAGAGGGGTGTAGGCGATCTTCGAGCCGTCTGGAGAGAAAGTGGCCTTGGAAGCGTTCGGTACAGGCAGCTGTTCCGGGAATCCCCCGGTGACCGGCACCGTGTAAAGCTGCCCGTAGCGGTTGGTGTAGGAATTCCTGCCTGAGGTGAAGAGGACGGCCGACCCGTCCGGCGTGAAGTCCTGAACCTGATCCGGCGCCGGGTGCCAGGTGAGCCGGACCGGGATCCCGCCCTCCGCAGACACGACATACACGTCGGTGTTGCCGTCGTACGAGGCACTGAAGGCGATGAGGTCACCATCAGGCGAGAACCGCGCGTTGCCCTCGATCCCCTCATGGGTGGTGATGCGACGCACGCCCATCCCCTCACGATTGGTCACCCATAAATCTCCGGCATAGGCGAACGCGATGTGCCCGGATCCAATTGCGGGTTGGCTGAGGAGCCGAGTGTCCCGGGTATCGATTCCCCCTTGATGTGCCTGGGGGGACAGGGAACCGGCAGAGAGAGCCAGGGACGAGGTGAGGAGAAGGGTCAGGAAGGGAACGGTGCGAAGGGCAGGCATGGTGAACAACCTCCTTCTCAGGGCCGAGAGAGCCTTCTTCGTGTCACAGACTGACAGGTTAGCGGTCGAGGCGAAGGGGTACAATTCCGAGGCGGGGCCGAGCCGGGTCCAGGTCACCCGAAGGGGTTCACGGAACGGATACCCCGGAAGCGCCAGGTGGCGGTGGTCATTGGGGAAGGCCCCCACCCCGGGGAGCCACCCTTCCAACGGGGTTCATCGTCCTTCCGGGACGGGATGCCTCTCGAGTCCCCAGGTCGTAGGTATCCCCGGGTCGGAGGAAATAGAAGGACCCTCCCACGGTTCGAAACGTCTCGGGTGCGTCGGGGGGGATCTCCCGCTGATCATCGTGAATGGTGACATAACTCGTACCGATCACCTCGAACGCCCCATCCTCAACGACGATGGCCGTATTCTCGTCGATGCCGATGCCAAGCATGCCGGGATACTCCCTCAGGACGCCGATCAGGTCGAACTGCCGATTCCGGGCCAGTACGTGCACGTCTACGATCACACCCTGCAGGAACCCGAAACCCCTCCGCCAGTCATCCCGTGGGAGGGTTCGCTCCGAAAACTCCCGATCAGGCGTCCGGCTCACGTTCATGATTTCCCCTTGAACATGGGCTCCGGCTGACCCTCCTCCGATCACGCCACCCCGATCGAGGAGGGCCAGCAGCTCTTCGTGGACCCGCGTGTCGAGGTAGGCATCCGTGTGAAGCCAGTGGCTCCCGCCGTTCAACCAGACCCCCCGTGCACCACGAAGCGGCTCTACGAAGTCCTCACTGTTCGCCACCGCGCGATCCCTGGTGTGAAGCACCGTCAGGTTCGTCGCGCCCGCTTTTCGGAATCGCCTGAGGCAGGGGCAATAGTCGTGATAATCCTCGTCGTTTCGGCCGGATGTGGGAACGACGACGATGGGTGCGTCGGGCCCACCCGCCAGCTCGATGAACCGGTCGACGATGTGCGTGGTCGTTGCTCCCCCTCCGCTCACGACGAGGGTCCCGCGAGGGGGCCCAACGGCCTGGGCACCAGCGAACCGTGGAACGGCCGCCAGGAGCAACAGCACGAACACGGGGATAGCGGCCATACGTCCGAGAACGGCGGCTGGCTTGATCATCGGGGTCTCCTGGTACGGGCCATCGAGAGAACAGCGGAGATTGTAGACCTCGAGGGGGCTGATTTCCAGCCGGACTACCTCCTCAAGCCCCCTGTGGTCTGGACGTTGAATGCCCGAGGCCCCAAGCTGGTCGAAGGAGACCGGCGGCAAACTCACAAGTCGGCTGCTGACCAGCCGAGCACCGAGAGGGGAGCAGAGAAGATGAGACTGCCCGGCGTTTGTTTGATTACCGCGGCGTGTCTGGCCGTTGGGGCCGAAGAAGCGATGGCGCAAAATCGCAGTTTTTCTGAGGAGCCCGACGTGCTCCTCGGGCTCAGAGAGGATCGCTCCCCGTCTCTGACCTTCGTGGACGTCGACGGGGACGGTGACCTGGACGTCCTCGTGGCCAATGGACGCCACTGGCCCCAACGGAACGAAGTGTTCCTCAACAACGGAAGGGGCCGATTCACCATCGGGTATTTCCTGGGAGAGGAGCTCAGCACCAGTTATGCGGTCCCCGCCGGAGACCTGGACGGGGATGGAGACCCGGACGTGGTTGTGGCGAACGACCAGGCTCCAAATCAGATCTACCTGAATGATGGGTCAGGGCGTTTTTCCCTGGCCGGGTCGTTGGGGCCCGAGGTGGAATCGACCCGGGGCGTCGTCCTGGCAGACCTCGACCGGGATGGAATGGTGGACGTACTGGTGACGAACCGCGGAATGGAAAACGGAATTCATCTGAACCGAGGGGGAGGGAAGTTCTCAGAGAAGAGGGGGTTCGGCACTTCAGACGACTCTACCATCTCCCTGGCCGTTGCCGACCTGAACACGGACGGATTCCCCGACCTGGTTCTGGCCAATCGAGACGGTCAGCCCAACGCCGTTTATCTGAGCGATTCCGCCCTGGGCTTCCACACGTCCCTCCCCTTCGGCACCGGTAGTGACGAGACCCGAGCCGTGGCCGTCGCGGACATGGATGGTGACGGCCGCCTGGACCTCGTCACCGTGAACATCGGTGAGGCGAATGGCGTCTACCTTGGAGATGGTAACGGTCGGTTCGTTGACGGGTCTTCCTTCGGAGAACCGGGCGGGCGAAGCTATTCGGTCGCGGTCACCGATCTGGACAGGGACGGTGACCCGGATATCGTGGTTGGGAACGTAGGGGCCCGGAATGCCGTGTACTTCAACGACGGGTCAGGCAGGCGATTTTCAGTCGTGCGATTCGGGGGAGCCACTGACGTCACGTATGGGGTGGCGGTTGGAGACGTCGACGGCGACGGGTTCCCCGACATCGGCGTGGCCAACTCGGACGGCCTGAACGGGATCCACTTGAATCGGCCCGCCGAAAACCGCTAGGGAAGATCTGCACGAGGAGGCACTCTCATGAATTCGATCCGACGCTGGTTGGCTACTGCGCTCATCGTGGGTATTGCCGGGCTCCCCACGACCGCCGGAGCCCAGACCAGCCCCATCTGGTCTCAGGAGAAGATCCCGAACTATCTCCCGCACATGACCGTGCCGGAGGTACGGGATCTCCTCACACGAACCGACATGGTCATCATCCCGGTCACCGCGTTGGAACAGCACGGACTTCACCTCCCCCTGGGTACGGACTACTACAGCGGGATCGAACGGGCCAAGCTCATCGCGGCTCGGACGGACGTGCTGGTGGCGCCCGTCCTGATCCCGGGCCAGTCCCCCTACCACATGGGGTTCGAGGGAACGATCTCCCTCTCGTCGGAGACCATCCAGCAAGTCATGGTGGAAGCAGCGGAGAGTCTGATCCGCCACGGGTTCAAACGGATCCTGTTCTTGAGCTCGCATGGAGGGAATGCGGCCACCACGGCCTTCATCGTGGATAGGATCAACCAGGAGACGGCAGGGATCGCCGTGGATCTGGGATCGGCAGTTGGTCCCTTCAGGGACCGGGAGAGGTTGGCCGGGATCTCTGACCCGGGACTCTTCGATCGCCACGCCGGGGTCTCAGAAACCTCCAGGGCCCTGTACCTCATGCCGGACCTGGTGAACCTGGAGGTGGCCGTCCCGGCCGAGTTGACCCTCCCGATCCACATGGAGGACATGCTCCCCGCCGTCATCACCGGGGATCCGACCGCTCTCAAGGTCTTCCTCGCCGAGGGTTTGAAAGCCGAAGAGACGGGGAAAGGCACATCGGCCCGGGAAATGTCGACAACAGGCGTGTGGAGCGTCCGGGATCCGAAGGAGGCCAGCCTCGAGGACGGCCGGGTGGCGACGGAAGTCTTCGTCGACGCCGCAGTTCAGTTCATCGAACGATGGAAACAGCTCAGGCCCCTCGGCAGGTAAGCATCGACACGTCTCACACGGCTGGTTGCACGTTGCTGTGGAAAGTGCCGGCCGAACCGGCTCGACCGAGCCGGAGGCTTATTGGCGTACCAGGATAACCACCACGGTTGCAGGCACCTCGGCAGCATCGGAGAGCGTGAAGTCGAATGCCGAGTTGGTGTCGGTCAGCGTGAGAATGTTCCCGTCCAACGTGAATGTCCAATTCCGGACACCCCGGGAAGCTTCGACGGGTTGGGAGGTCAACGTTCCGCCAGACAGGGTCAACTGAGCGTCCCACTCGTCGGAGAAGGTCCCGAAGGTGACCCACGTTCTCGCGCCCCCGCCGGGCAGGACGGTGATCCGGGTTTCACCTCCGGCGCCGATCAGATCGAACTTCTCCGCCGGGCTGGCGTTGTTCGTGTAGACCTGGGACGAGGCCGTCCAGCTGCCGACCAGATCGTCGATGGTGATCTCCTCGGGCCCGGTCGCTTTGTCAGAATCCGAGCAGGCCGCGGCAGTGATCATCAGCAGGAGGATCGCGAAGATGCGCTTCATATTTATTTCCCAGAGGAAGGTGTGCACTCCTGTTTCCGGAATGGTATGCGAAAAAAGATGGTCTGGCCGGACACACAGGAGAGGGGACGCCCGATCACGGGAAAATCACGGCCCGGGCCTTGCATTGGTATAGGGAGGAAGGTTCGGGGGTTCAGGCCGCCGTGAACCCCCGGTCAAGATCCTGAAGCGGAGGATCCGAGTGTGAGCACACTCCTGGCTGGCATCGCTGCATGCCTTCTGTTGATCGATTGGACGTGCAGGCGCCTGGCTGAGGTGAGCGGGGCGCTGAAAGAGCCGGACTGACCCCCTGCACCAGGCCGGAACAGCCCAGTTGGCCTCCCTGTATCTTTTTGGGGCACCCCGGCCCTGAAATCCGAGCCGACCCTCCCTACTGGATCTCCGTCGTCCCCAGCATCTGGAACCCCTCGAAGAGAACCTTCCACTCCCCCTCTTCCTGCCGCCACAGCTGACGCCCGACCCATCGCTGCTCGAGTCTCCGCCCGTCAGAATCGGTTACGGTGCTCACGTCGGTGCGTTCGAGGAGGACCGCATCGGGGCTGAGGACCAGGGCATGGACCTCGCCCATCTCGGTGTCCCGCCCGTCATAACGGTCCCACCAGGACTGTTCCAGGTACTCCGGCATGTCCGCCAGTGGGGGATATGACACCGACGGATACTCGGCCCATTCGGAGTAGAAGTCGAAATACGCAGGGTCTTCGGCATCGAAAAGGCTCAGCATGGCGTCCGCGGTAAGGCTGACGGCCTCTACGATCTCGGCCCTCTCCGCGTCGGTCATTTCGGCGGGAGAAGCCTGACAGCCGCTGAGGAGAAGCAACAGGCCCAGGTTGGCGACGGTGCGCATGGCGTGATCCCCTGCCTTTCGGGTGAGAAGTTCCTTCGGCAACCTCCTACCCGTGTCATACGCATTTCGCGCCTCGTTGGTTCGCCCGGCGGGCGACGCCGGCCCCTCACACCTCCTGCAGGTACTGGTGCACAAGCATCACGGCCATGGAGCCCTCGCCGACCGCCGATGCGACTCGCTTCGCGGATCCATGTCGAACGTCACCCGCCGCAAACAACCCGGGAACGCTGGTTTCCAGCGGTAGCGGGGGCCTGTCCGGATAGCCGACGGTCGCGGCGCCCTCCCCCCATCTGGCGTCCGATCCCGAGAGCACGAATCCGTGTTCGTCGCGGGCAACCTGGTCACCAAGCCATTCGGTCCTCGGCTTCGCGCCAATGAAGATGAACATCGCGGCCGCATCCACTGTCTCGGTACGCTCGCCACCGTCCCTGGAGATCAGGAGCTCCTCCAGGTGCTCCGCACCCTTGGCCTCCACGACTTCCGACCGGTCCCACACCCGGATGTTCTCGACCTCCATAATCTGCTCCACGAGGTACTGCGACATGCTCTCAGAGAGACCTTCCCCCCGCACGAGCATCGTGACCGTCCCCGCAAAACGCGCGAAGTACATGGCTGCCTGCCCGGCCGAATTCGCGCCCCCGACGATGAAGACATTCCGCCCACGTACCGATTCTCCTTCCGTCATGGCAGCGCCGTAATAGATACCCGCACCAGTCAATTCCTCAACGCCGGGGGCTTCCAGGTGCCGGTAGGAAACCCCGGTGGCGATGAGGATGGCGCGGCAGTCCACGGAGGTTCCATCCCCGAGGACCACTGAGCGGCGGGGTCCGTCAGCCGTGATCGCCTCGACCCGCTGGGCCGTCAGGATCTCCACCCCGAAGCGCTTCGCCTGACTGACCGCCCGGTGCGCGAGGTCTCCGCCGGACAGCCCTCCCGGAAACCCCAGGTAGTTCTCTATCCGGGAGCTCATCCCGGCCTGGCCGCCGGGCGCCTTCTCCTCCACCGCGATGGTCTTGAGCCCTTCGGACGCCCCGTACACGGCAGCTGCAAGGCCCGCCGGCCCTGCCCCAACCACCACCAGGTCGTAGAATTCCCGGTCGGCAATGGTCTGGAGTCCGACCAACTCGGCAAGCGTCAGGTTGTCCGGGTTGGATACCGTCCGGCCGTCCGAGAAGAAGAGACAGGGAAGCTCCGTAGCTTCATCCCCCATGGACGCAAGGAGTTGGCTCGCTTCTTCACTGGCCTCGATGTCGAGCCAGCGGTAGGGGATGTTGTTGCGTGCCAGGAAATCCTTCACCCGGTGGGAGGACATCCCCCATTGGTGGCCTACCACTCGGACGCCATCGAATGGGCTTCGGTACGATCCCCTCCATTCCGCGAGCAGGTCGGTGAGGACCGGAAAGAGCTTCTCCTCCGGGGGACTCCAGGGCTTCAAGAGGTAGTGGTCGATATGAACGTCGTTGATCGCCCGGATCGCTGCGTCGGTGTCGGCGTAGGCGGTGAGGAGGACCCTCTTCGCATCGGGATAGAGCTCCGCGGCTCGGGAGAGGAATTCGACGCCGTTCATGGACGGCATACGCTGATCGACCAGCAAGAGCGCCGAGGGATCGCCCCGGCGACGCCTTTCGGCGAGGAGCTCGAGCCCGGAGGCACCGGATTCCGCCCGAAGGATCCGGTAGTCCGATCCATACTCGCCCCGGAGGTCCCGGGAGACGGCCTGGAGAACGTTCGCGTCGTCGTCCAACGTCAGGATGAACGGCTTGCTCATTACTTAATCCCGCGCTAGTGGGTGAGAGGCCTCAGTGTCATTGGCATGGACTTCATCGCTTCCCCCATGTGGGACCCAAACCGAGAAGGTGGACCTGCCTGGCTGAGAGTCGACGTCGATCTTGCCACCACACCGCTGGGTTACGATGCGGCGGACAACGTCGAGGCCCAAACCCGTACCCTCTCCAACATCCTTCGTGGTGAAGAACGGATCGAAGATCTTCCCTTGGATCTCCGGGGGGATACCCGGTCCGGAATCGGTGATCTCCACCACGGCGAAGTCACCCTCCCGGTGGGTCCGAATGGCGAGTCTGCCGGTTCCCCCCATGGCCCCGATGGCGTTGTCCATCAAGTTGGTCCAGACCTGATTGAGCTCGGTACCGAAGGTGCAGATGGGAGGGATGTTTCGATCGTAGTCCCTGCTGACCTCGATGCCCTGTCTGAGCTTATGGCCCAGGATCTTCAGGGTATCCTCCAGGCCATCATGGATATCGATATCCTGGACCGGCGCCCGATCCATGTGGGAATACGACTTGACGACGTTCACCAGGTCCGAGATCGCTCTGGCACTGGACGTGATGGTGTCGGCGAGGCCGCTGACCGCGAGGGCCTCACAGAGCCATCGGACGACCTCGTCGACCGCAGAGCGGTCCACGACCTTCTCCAGATCCTCCAGGTCCTCCGTGCGGATGCCGCCCATCGCGAGGGTGGACGCGTGCTCCCACGCACGCTCCACACCATGGTCCTCCAACCAGTCGATCAACTCGTCTTCACGGTCACTCAGCTCCACCGCGTTGGCCGGTTCGGCCTCGGATGCACGGGCCTTGTACTCCTGGTAGCGCGCCCTCAGCTCGGCCCAGGCGTCCCGGCCCACGCCCGCGGTCGTCACCTCGATCATCGCTGATTGGAGTGAGTCGATCCCGCCGACCAGCTGCGCGGCAGCTCGATCGACCGCCGCCGCCGGGTTGTTGAGCTCATGGGTAAGGCCGGCAGAGAGCTTTCCAAGGGCGGCCATCTTCTCGGCCTGCCTGAGGTCCTCTTGGGCTCGTTTTCGGTCGGTGATGTCGTTGAAGGTGACCACGCATCCCACCAGATCACCATCGTTCTGGATTGGATACGACCAGTACTCGCAGGGAAACGGGGTCCCGTCCGAACAGAACATCACCTCATCATCGACATTGGTGCCACGACCCTCTATGAAGGCCTTATAGATACGGCACTCCTCCACCGGGTACGGCTCACCGTTGGGCCGGGTGTGGTGGACGAGGTCGTGCATCTGCTTGCCGATGAGCACGTCGACGCTTTCGAACCCCAGGAGTTTCGCGCACGCAGGGTTCGCAAAAGTGCAATTCCCGTCTAGATCGACGCCGTAGATCCCTTCGCCGGTGGAGTCGAGGAGGAGACGTACGAACTCGTGGGACTCCGCCAAGTCCGCCTCGACCTTCTTCCTTTCGGTGATGTCAACGAAGGTGAGCACACACCCCACCAGCTCGCCGTTCTGCTCCATGGGGTAGGACCAGTACTCCGCAGGGAACGGGCTCCCGTCCTTGCGGAACATCACCTCGTCGTCCACATGGGTCCCTTCCCCGACCCGGAACGCCTGGTAGATGCGACATTCCTTCTCGGGGTAGGGGCTCCCGTCTGGACGGGTGTGATGGACCAGGTCGTGCATGTGCCGGCCCAGGAGCTCGTTGGCGGTATCGAAGCCGAGTATGCGCACGCAGGCGGGGTTCGCGAACGTGCATAATCCGTTGAGATCGATGCCGTAGATACCCTCACCCGTCGAGGCGAGGAGGAGCCGGAGGAGATCCTCCCCCGCGACGCCGCTCACGGTCTACGCGGCGTTCTGAATCGCATCGACCGCCTCGGCCGTGGTCATTACCTGGCTCGCAATCATGCGAAAGTTCAGGAGAGCGGCCTGGTAGAAGTCTCCACC